>CALGFI010000124.1 GCA_937881155.1 uncultured bacterium
ATCGACGACGCGGTGGCGAACACCGTCGTCGCGCAGCTGTTGTTCCTGGACTCGGTCGAACCCGGACGCGACATCGCGCTCTACGTGAACAGCCCCGGAGGAGCGTCGACGGCGTTGTTCGCGATCTACGACACGATGCAGTTCCTGAAGTCCGATGTCGCGACGTACTGCGTGGGCCAGGCCGCGTCAGCGGCCGCCGTCATCCTGGCCACCGGCACCGCTGGCAAACGGTTCGCGCTCCCGAACTCGCGCGTACTGCTCCACCAGCCGCACGGCGCGCTCGAGGGACAGTCAGCAGATATCGAGATCCATGCGAAGGAGTTCGCTCGTCAGCGCCGGCGGGTCGAGGAGATCCTTGCGGAGCACACCGGGCAGCCGATCCAGAAGATCCATGAGGACACCGAGCGTGACTTCATCCTCGGCCCTCAGGAAGCAAGGGAGTACGGGGTCGTGGACACGGTGGTCGCTCGACGGACGATCGCTTCCCTCCCCGACCGCCCGCGGATAACGCTTAGCCCGTCGGGATGACGATCGTCTGTCCGGGGGCGAGCGTGGTTGGGTCGATCGCGTTCGCCGACGAGATCGCGTCGACGAGCGGGCGTGGATCCTCCGACGGCGCCATCTCGACGGCGATGGACCAGAGCGTGTCGCCCGGCTGAACAACGTAACGGCTGCGTGCCACGGCTTCGACGTCCTGGCGACCGATGGAGTCGCCGAGCACGGGCCCCCACGCGACCGCGACGGCGACGACGGCGAGCGTCGCGGCCACTCGGCGGCGAACACGTGTTCGAGTCACGGCACCACGGTACCGAACGGACGTTCGACGGTCAAGACCCGATCCGAACATATGTTTGAACGTGTCCTCCCCGGGTGCTACCGTCGGCGAGCCTAGGAGGAGGCACTGACATGGATTCGTCAGGTAGCGCCCGTTCGACGCGCCGGGGGCGGATCGAAGAACTCCCCGTCGCCACCGCCCCGCCCACCCCCCGGCAGCAGAGGATCCTGGAGTTCATCTCGCAGACCGTTCGTGAGCGCGGCTACCCGCCCACGGTCCGCGAGATCGGGGAGGCCGTGGGTCTGACGTCGTCGTCCAGCGTTCACGCGCAGCTCGCAAACCTCGAGCGCCGCGGCCTGCTCCACAAGGACCCGTCCAAGCCCCGCGCGATGGCGCTTTCCGATCAGCCACCGCGCGCCGCGGTCGTGCCGCTCGTCGGCCGCGTCGCGGCCGGGACGCCGGTCATGGCCGATGAGAACGTGGAGGAGTACCTCCCGCTGCCGATGGGTTTCGTCGGGGGGGCCGACCACTTCGCGCTGCGGGTGGCCGGCGATTCGATGATCGACGCCGGGATCCTCGACGGCGACACCGTCGTGATCCGCTCGCAGGAGGCGGCGAACAACGGTGACATCGTCGCCGTGCTCCTCCCCGGTCCGGCAGAGGACGAGGCGACGATCAAGCGGTTCCGTAAGGAACGAGGCCGGATCCTTCTCGTTCCGGAGAACCCGCGGCTCGAGCCGTTCGAGATGGATCCGCTCGGACGGATCCTCGGGGTTGTGGTGGCCGTCCTTCGGAAGCTCTAGGCTCGTCCGAACGTCGGATCGGAGATGGCATGCCTGACGTGGACCTTTCCTCGACTGCGCTCGGGCGCCAGATCGCCTCGCAGCCCGACGAGCTCGCTCGCCTGATCGAGCACCCCATGCCCCACGTCACGGTCGAGCGCTTGCGTCAGGCGCACCGGATCTGGCTCGTGGGAACGGGAACGAGCCAGCACGCGGCCGAGCTCGGAGCCCAGATGCTCCACGAGGCCGGCCGGGGCGCACAGGCCGTCGGCTCGATGCAGTTCGTGAAATGGGCGCCGCCCGTCGGACCACGGGACGCCGTCATCCTGATCAGTCACAACGCCGGCACCGAGACCGCGTACGCCGGGGCGACGTGGACGATGGTCATGGACGCCGGGGTCAAGGTCATCCCGATCACCAAGCGCGGCGGCGACATGCCGGATGCGATACAGACGGTGGAACGCGAGACGTCGCAGACGTACACGGTCAGCTACACGACCGTGCTGCTGCTTCTCGCGCGCCTGGCTGCGACACTCGGTGCCGACAGGTTCGACGACGAGACGCTGGCGCGGGTCCCAGAAGCGGTGCGGGCAGCGATCGCCACCCCCGGGATCGACGACATCGCTCGGCCCGCGCGGCTCCTCGTGATCGCGGGCGAGGGTCCGTCGGCGGTTACCGCGCGCGAGGGAGCGCTGAAATGCCGGGAGGCGGCCCGGGTCCCCGCCGAGGGGTACGACGTCGAGTACCTGCTCCACGGGAACGCCGTTCCGCTCGGACCAGACGACCGTCTCGTCATGTTGACGCCGCCGGACACCGACGGGCTCGTCGCGGCGGTAGCACGCGCCGCGGAGAGGGAGCGCGTTCAGGTCTCCCGCGTCCACGAACCCGCCGACTTGCCTCGGGTCCTCGCCCAGATCCCGCTGGTCACGCGACTCCAGATCCTCGCGCTCCGCTTCGCCCTCGAGCGCGGCGTGGATCCCGACAAGGTGATCGTCGGCGCGTGGGACGACGAGGCGCTCTGGGCGATCGGCTCGCCCGGCGGTCGACCGTAGCTTCACACCAAGTCAGCGGCGCGTTCTACGTCGTCGGGCGAGGTGTCGATTCGGAAGTCCTGAATCGCCGCGAGCGTACGCTCGCCCACGCGGGCCTGCACGATCGTGCCGTCGTCCCGCGCGAGCTCCGAGACGACCTCCGCATCGCGATACAGCATCGCGGTGACCTCCTCGCGGCCGTAGGGCACGAGAAGCGTGACCTCGACGGGGAACCGCGGGAGTGCGGCCTCGACTACCTCCATCAGCTCGTCGAGCCCTTCGCCGGTCAGCGCGGAAACCGCCGCCGCCGCCCCGTCGAGACGGGAAAGCGCCCGTGCGCGCTCGTGTTCGGAGAGCAGATCGACCTTGTTCAGCGCGACGACCTCTCGGATGCGCGAGGCGCCGATCTCGTGCAGCACCGTTCGAACCGCGTCGATCTGTGAGGGCAGGTCCGGCGACGACGCATCGGCGACGTGCAGGATCAGCGTTGCCCGCGTGACCTCCTCGAGCGTCGAACGGAACGCCTCGACGAGCTCGTGCGGAAGCTTGCTGACGAAGCCCACCGTGTCGGAGATCGTCGCGGCCCGACCGCTGGGGAGCTCGATCCGGCGAACGGTCGGGTCGAGCGTCGCGAACAGCTGGTTCGCGACCAGGACGTCGGAGCGCGTGAGCGCGTTCATCAATGTCGATTTGCCGGCGTTCGTGTACCCGGCGATCGCGATCTGCGGAACGCCGGAACGTTCACGCCCCGACCGTTTCACGTCGCGCGTTCGCGCCAGATCCTTGAGATCCTTCCGGAGCTTCGAGATTCGGCGGCGGATGTGCTGGCGGTCGACCTCCAGCTTGGTCTCGCCCGGACCGCGCGTGCCGATGCCGGCGCCGAGGCGGCTCATCGCTTCGCCCCATCCGCGCAGTCGCGGCAACAGGTAGTTGAGCTGTGCCAGCTCCACCTGCGCCTTGCCCTCGCGACTACGCGCATGCAACGCGAAGATGTCGAGGATCAGCGCGGTACGGTCGATCACCTTGACTTTCAGCCGTTCCTCGAGGTTCCGCAGCTGACCTGGCGACAGCTCGTCGTCGAGGATCACGGCTTCGGCGCCTGTTCCGTGGACGGCTCGATGGACGTCCTCGAGCTTGCCCTTGCCGATGAAGGTCGCGGGGTTCGGCTCCTGTCGAGTCTGCACCACGCGCGCGACGGTCGTCGCACCGGCGCTATCGGCCAGCGCGGCGAGCTCGTCGAGGTCTGACTCATCGATCCCGCGGCCGATCCCCACGAGCACGGCCTTCTCGGGAACGCGCGGACGCCACGTCGCGGCGAGCGGCGACTCGAGCGTCGTCGCCTGATGAACGCCGCGCGCCCTCCCGCGACCGTCGTCGCTCATGACAGCACCGTTGCCATGCGGTCCATCGCCTCGGACAGCCGGTCGTCGGGAACAGTGAGTGAGAACCGCACGTAGCCCTCGCCGCGCTCGCCGTACCCGTTTCCCGGCGCGACGAACACGCCCGCCCGATCGAGAAGCCGGTTCGCGAACGATGTCGAAGTCTCGCCGTCGGGGACAGGCGCCCACACGTAACAGGAGCCGAGAGGCGGCTTGAGCGACCACCCGAGCCCGTTCAGGGCCTGCACCACCACGTCGCGCCGGCGCTGATACGTCGCGCGGATCTCGTCGAGATGATCCTCCGGCCCCTCGAGCGCCGCGATCGCCGCTCGCTGCACGGCGGTGAACTGGCCGCTGTCGACGTTCGTCTTGACCACGCCGAGCGCCTTGATCGCATCGGCGGATCCGACCGCCCAGCCGATGCGCCAACCGGTCATGTTGTACGACTTCGACGTCGAGCCGAACTCGAGCGCCACGTCCTTGGCGCCCGAAACCTGCAACACGGACGGCGCGACGAAGCCGTCGAACGTGATCTCGCAGTACGCGGCGTCGTGCAGCAGGAGCAGGTCGTTGTCACGGCAGAACCCGACCGCCTCGCCGAGCGCGTTCAGATCGGCGACCGCCGCGGTCGGGTTGGCAGGGAACCCCATCCACATCGCCTTCGTTCGATGGCTCACCTTCGCGGTCGACAGATCCGGCAGGAAATCGCGCTCTGCGGGCGTCGACAACGAAACCGGCGTTCCGCCGGCGAGCCGCGTCGATACGCCGTACACGGGGTACCCGGGGTCCGGGATCAGTGCCTCGTCGCCAGGGTCGACGTAGGCGAACGCGATGTGGGCGATCCCCTCCTTCGAGCCGATCAGGGCCATGACCTCCGTTTCGGGGTCCAGCTCGACGCCGAACCGCCGCGAGTACCACGCGGCGACGGCCCCTCGGAAGTCCGGCGAGCCGTAGTAGCTCGGGTAGCGATGCGTCGCCGGGTCGGCGATCGCGTCGCGCATCGCATCGACGATGTGGTCGGGCGTGGGCAGGTCCGGGTCGCCCACGCCGAGCGAGATCACGTCGATGCCTTCCGCACGCTTCGCGGCGAGCTTCCGGTCGAGCTCCGCGAACAGGTACGGTGGGAGCGACTCGATGCGGCGAGCGACCCTCACGCGCGCAGGCCCCGTTCGGCGAGCCACGCGGACGCGATCGTCGCCTCGAACACGAACTCCGCGGGCCCGGTGAGCAGAACCTCCACGTCGGTGCGCTCGACGACGAGCGCCCCGCCCGGGAACCGCACGTCCGCACGCGCCCGGACGAGCCCGGCTTCGTTCGCCGCGACGAGCGCCGCACACGCGCCTGTTCCGCACGCCATCGTCTCGCCGGAACCGCGTTCCCACACGCGGGCCTTGACGCCGCCGTCGTGAACGGCGATGAACTCCACGTTCGCCTTCTCCGGGAACCGTGGATCGTTCTCGATGCGTGGTCCGATCGTCCGCACGTCGACTTCGTCGGGATCGTCGTCGACGAACAGCACGAGGTGCGGATTTCCCATCGACACGGCGCTCGCCTTGAACGTCCTGCCGTCGACCTCGAAGGGCTCGGTCAGGAAGGTGTCGTTTGCCGGTCCCTCCATGGGGATGTCGCCGCGCGCGAACGCCGGGGGCCCCATCCCGACGGTGACCGATTTCACGCGGCCGTTGTCGATGTCGAGCGACACGTGCTTCGTCCCGTCGCGCGTGCCCACCGTGAGTTCTGTCGCGTCCGTGAGTCCTCGGTCGATGGCGAAGGCCGCGAGGCAGCGGATGCCGTTGCCGCACATCTCCGCGAGCGAGCCATCGGCGTTGCGGTAGTCCATGAAGAAGTCGTTGCCTTCCCGATCGCGCGTCACGCGGATCACGCCGTCGCCGCCGACGCCGAGGTGACGGTCGCACAGCGAAGCGACGAGCGCGGGGTCGAGCGGCCGCGCGTCCTCGAGATCCTCGAGCATGACGAAGTCGTTGCCGGTGCCGTGGTACTTCCAGATCTTCAGCTCATCCATCGAGGTACTCCGCGATGTCATCGACGAGCGCCGCGGCGCCGTCGGCTCCCGCCTCGAACCATCGGATCCTCGGATCCCTCCGAAGGAAGGCGAGCTGCCGGCGAGCAAGGCCCTTCGTCCGCTTCACGATCGCCGCGACCGCGTCGTCGAGCGTGATGCCGCCGGTCACGTGCTGGGCGAACTCAGCGTACCCGATGGCCTGCGACGACGTGAGCCATCCGCCGAAACCTCGGTCGATCAGCGCACGAACCTCGTCGAGAACGCCGTTCTCGAGCTGCCCCGTCACCCGCGCCTCGATCCGTTTCCACAGCAGGTCGCGCGGCACCTGCACCCCGACGGCGCGCACCCGTTCGGGCGCGTAGCTCTCCCACTCGGACGCGAAGCTCGAGAACGGACGGCCGGTGAGCTCCGCCACCTCCAGCGCTCGAACGGTACGCCGGACGTTCCCCTCTTCGATCTTGGAGGCGGCGACCGGATCGCTCGCGGCGAGCCGCTCGTACATCGTCCGCGCCCCGACGCGCTCGGCTTCCCGCTCGAGCTCTCCTCGCAGTATCGGATCGGTCGCCGGGAACGACAGATCGTCGACGACAGCGCGGTAGTACAGGACGGTTCCGCCGGCGAGCAGCACGCGTCGGCGACGTGAACGGATCCGCGCGACGGCGTCTCGCGCCAGCGCCTGGTACCTGGCGACGCTGAACGGCTCGGATGGCTCGGCCACGTCGATCAGGTGATGCGGGACGCGGGCGCGCTCGGCGACCGTCGGCTTCGCCGTCCCCACGTCCATGCCGCGGTAGACGAGCATCGAGTCCACGGAAACGATCTCGGCGCCGAGGCGTTCGGCGAGCGAGATGGCCGCTTCGGTCTTTCCGGATGAAGTGGGACCGACGAGCGCGAAGAAGGGCTCGCCGCCCGCAGCCATCAGCCGACGAGTTCACCCTCGAGGTGATGCGGGCGCGCGGCCACGATCCGCGTGTCGAGGAACGTTCCGGGCGCGTGGTCGCCATCCAGGTGCACCACGCGGTTCGTCCGCGTTCGACCTTGGAGACGCCCCTTCCGGCCGATGCCCTCGACGAGGATCTCGACCATCGTGCCGACCTGTTCACGCATCCGCTCGAGTGAGATCTCCTGCTGCAGGGCGACGAGTCGATCGAACCGCGCCTGCACGACGTCTTTCGGGAGCTGACCGGGCATCGCGGCCGCGCTCGTCCCCGGCCTCGGCGAGTACTGGAACGTATAGGCCTGGTCGAACCGCGCGCGAGCGACGACGTCGAGCGTGTCCTCGAAGTCCTCTTCGGTCTCTCCGGGGAACCCGACGATGATGTCGGTGCTCACCGCGATCTGGGGGATGGCGGCGCGGATCCGATCGAGCCAGCCGAGGTAGCGCTCGCGCCGGTAGGAACGGCGCATCGCCCGCAAGACGCGATCGGACCCGGACTGAAGCGGGAAGTGGATGTGCTCGCACACCTTGTCGCTGTCGGCCATGGCGTCGATCACGTCCGGCGTGAAGTCGTGCGGGTGCGGGCTGGTGAAGCGGATCCGGCGGAGACCGTCGACGTCGTTGACCGCTCGGAGGAGCTCAGCGAACAGCGGCCTGCGCGGCGAGTCGGGAACGGTCAGGTCACGGCCGTACGTGTTGACGTTCTGGCCGAGCAGGGTGACCTCGACGACGCCCCGCCGCCCGAGCGCCTGCACCTCGGCGAGGATGTCGCCGATCGGGCGCGAGAGCTGCGGACCCCGCACGAGCGGGACGATGCAGAACGTGCACGCGTTGTCGCACCCCACGGCGATGGAAACCCACGCGTGGTGCTCGACCTCACGGAGCGCCGGCAACGCGCTGGGGAACGTCTCGGTCTGCTCGCGAACATCGAGCTGCGGGCCGTCGATCTCGGCGCGATGTAACAGGTCGAGCAACCCGGGGAGGGCGTGCGTGCCGATGACGACGTCGACCCAGGGCGCCCGCTGCTGGATCGACCCGCCGTCCTTCTGCGCCAGGCATCCGGCCACGACGATCCGCATCCGCGGGTTCTTCTCCTTCAGCGGGCGGAGGTGACCCAGGTTGCCGTACAGGCGGTTGTCGGCGTTCTCTCGCACCGCGCACGTGTTGAACACGACGACCGACGCATCCGCCGCCTCGTCCGTCGGCACGTACCCGTCGGCGGTGAGCAGGCCGGCGATCCGCTCAGAGTCGTGCTCGTTCATCTGACACCCGAACGTTCGCAGCAGATACCGTCGTTCGCTCATCACACCGAGGGTACACCGGCCGCGCGGCCGGGCTTCCGACCGAAGCTCACAGTCGCAGCCGGTACCCCATACCCCGAACGGTCTCGATCGCATCGTCGCCGAGCTTCTTGCGAAGGTATCCGACGTAAACGTCCACGACGTTGGACCCCGGGTCGTAGTCGTACCCCCAGACGTGGCTCAGCAGCTGCTCGCGGGACAGCACTCCGCCCGAGTTCCGAAAGAACACCTCCGCCAGGGCGAACTCGCGAGCGGACAGCTCCACCTCTCGCTCGCCCACTCTGGCCCGCCGCGTGAACAGATCGAGCGCAACGTCGCCGGCCCGAAGCTCCGTTTCTTCGGCGGCGCCCGGACGGAGTCGGGCGCGGATCCTCGCCAGGAGCTCCTCGAAACGGAACGGCTTCGTGACGTAGTCGTCGGCGCCGCGGTCGAGGCCGCCGACCATATCGTCGAGCTCGGAACGCGCCGTCAGGATGACGACGGGGAGACGGCTGCCCTGCCGCCGGAGCTCTTCGAGCACGGATAGGCCATCACGTGTCGGCAGGCCGAGATCGAGGACCAACAGATCGAACTCTCCCGTGCGCGCGAGAGCCAGCGCCGACGAGCCGTCCTCGACGACCTTCGTCGAGAAGCCGGCGGCGCGAAGACCGCCATCGAGGAACGACGAGATGCCGTCCTCGTCTTCCGCGATGAGGATCCGCGCAGCGCCCATCACGCCACCTCGGTGCCAGACGGATCCTGATCGACGGGCACCTCGATCGTGAACATCGCGCCGCGTCCGACCGCGCTCTCGACCCACACCTGCCCGCCGTGCGCCTCCGCGATCGTTCGGACGATGGACAGCCCGAGACCGACTCCCTCGGAGCGACGCGACTCCAGCCGCGCGAAGCGCTCGAAGATCCGCTCCTGCAGGTCGGGCGGGATCCCCGGTCCCGTGTCGCGCACCCAGAACCTCGCTCGTCCGTCTTGGATCGCGGAGCCCAGGCCGATCTCGTCGTCGATATCAGTGTGATCGACGGCGTTCTGCAGCAGTTGGATCAGCGCCTCCGCCAGGCGCTGCTCATCACCGACGAGCGCTCCGGCCGCCACGCGGTCGAGTCGCCACGCTCGTTGGGCGAGCGACCGTGATTTGTCGTGAACCTGCCGGGTCAGCTCGCCCACGTCCACCAGGTCGAACTGGGTGAAGTCGGTGTGCTGGGTCTTCGCGAGCAGCAGGAGGTCGTTCACCATGCGGCTCATCCGATCGAGCTCGCCCGTGACCAGCTTGATGGCGCGCCGTCGCTGAGCCGGATCGTCGCTCAAAAGCTCGAGCTGACCGCGGATGATGGTGATCGGCGTTCGGAGCTCGTGACCCGCATCGTCCACGAACGCGCGCTGCGCGATGAACGCACTCTCGAGCCGTTCGAGGAGGTCGTTGAAGGTCCGAGCGAGGCGTCCGACCTCGTCGTCGCCGGTAACCGGGATCCTCTGGCCGAGATCGCTCTCCGAGATCGCCCTCGCCGTCGACTCGACAGCCTGAACGGGCTTGATGATCCGCCGTGCGAGGACGAACGCAAGCACCGAGCCGGTCGCGACGGCGACGATGCCGACGAGAGTCCCAGCACGCACCGCCGGCGCGATCTCCTCGGCCTCCAGATCGCGGAATATCGCTGCCACGAACACTCCCTGCGTCTTGCCGGCCTCGACGACCGGAACAGCCAAATAGCGAACTGCCCCGCCGGGCGTCTGAACCGTTCCCGCGTCCGTCTCGCTTATCGCGGACCATCGCTCGACCAGTGCTGGATCCTCATCGAGCCGGTACGGCAGAACGTTCCGGCTCCGTTCGTACGGGTCGCCATCGACGAAGGTGAGGAACGCCTCGTTCCGGCTCGGAACGTTGCGCTCGAGGTACACGTCCAGGATTCGTCGGATGTTCTCGAATGACTCGCCGGTGTCGGGATCGATGCCCCGATCTGCGAGACGGTGCAGCTCACGGGACTCCTGCACGAGCGCGGCGTCGATCCGATCGTCGAGGCCCGACAGCAGCACCTGTCGGACGAGCAGGACCGAAAGAACCGCCGCCAACGCCATCAGCAACGTGAAGGCTCCGACGATGCGGACGACGATGCTGGAGCGAAAGTGCCGATGACGTCGCCA
>CALGFI010000125.1 GCA_937881155.1 uncultured bacterium
ACCACGACGTAGACGACCGTGATGAACGCGCCGAGCAGCCCGTACACGATCGCCTTCCCGATCAGGACGTCGATGTCGTACAGGTGGTACCTGAGCATGGCGACGGCGATCGAGCCGTCGAGCACCACCAGCGAGGCGCTGAAGATCAGACCGGTAGTGGTTGTGTCCGCGAAGATCGCGACGCAGAACGCCACGGCGACGACCGCCGCGGCGCTCACGAACCACTTCAGCTGGAGTCGTTCCTCGCCGACCGAACGGCGGAACCGCGCGATGAGCGAGACGGCCGATGCGAAGACGGCGAGTACGAGCGCCACGACCGATACGGTGACGAGGACCACCGCGACGGTCGCGACGCCTCCCTTCGAGACGGCGTCCTCGAAGTTGATGAACGGACGCTCCCAGCTCGTTGTGGCGAACACCAGCATGCTCGCCGGCGTCAGGACCAAGATCGCAGCGCACACCCACGCGAGCGGTCGCCAGCGCGCGGACGGCAGGCGACCGGTCGGGAACAACAGGAACAGCCACGGCAACAGGCAGATGGCGATCGGCTCGATCCAGGTCCCAAGCCAAACGACTGCACGCCCCGCCGGGAGCGAGTTCGGGTCGGCCACCAGAGCGTGGACCGCGTACGAGCGCGCAAAGCTGGAGATCGCCAGGGCGGCTCCTGCGACGAGCAGCAGCCAACCGATCGGGTTCTCGCGTCGACGCGACGCGATGACGATGCCGAAGATAGGAACGCAGATGTTCGCCGCGACGTCGAATACGCCCCCGACGCTCCAGGCGTCCGACACGCGCGGAAGCGTCGCCGACCGGTCGACGAACCGGAAGGCGAGCCCGCCGATCATGAGCGCGATCGACGCCAGGCCGACCGACCGGGCGATGGTGCGTGCGCTGCGTGCTGTCACGGCCCCTCCACGCTGGATTCTGACTCCAGGCGGGCGACCCTGCACTGGCGCTCTTCGTCCCGCGCCACGGTGGTCTGTAGGACGGTATCTGACTGCCTCGTGCTGCTCGGCCACGCTGCGCGGTAGGGTCGAGCCGCCCGTGTTGACCGTTGCACCGCTGACTTCCCCGGGGGTGACGCCATAGCCACCGCGCGCGCCGAGGGGAGACGCGCCGCCAGGTCGGGCGGCGTCGTCGACGCCGTCCGTGTGGTCGTGGAGGGCCTGTGGCCCGAGATCGACGCCGGGCGGTTCCCCGTCAAGCGCGTCGTCGGCGAGGACGTCTGGGTCGAGGCGGATGTGTTCGCCGACGGCCATGACCTGGTCGCCGCAGTGCTGCGCCATCGGTCGTCAGTCGAGACGAACTGGCGCGAGGTCCGCATGCAAGACATCGGCAACGACCGGTTCCGCGGCTGCTTCACCGTCGAGGAGCTCGGCGAGTTCCTCTACACGGTCGTCGGATGGATCGACCGGTTCGCGTCGTGGAGGCGCGACCTTCGAAAGAAGGTGGACGCAGGCCGAGACGTCGCGGTCGACCTCCTCGTCGGCGCCGAACTGGTCGCCGCGGCCTCTCGCCGCGCCGAGGGCTCCGACCGCGACGCGCTCAAGGCGGCGGCCAAAGAGCTGAAGGGCGAACCGGCGACGGCGCGCGACGCGGCATTCGACGAGGTCCTCCGCGACCTCATGAGCCGGTACCCCGACCGGCGGCACGAGGGCTCGTTCCCGCGTGAGCTCCGCGTGATCGTCGATCCTCCGCTTGCCCGGTTCGGGGCGTGGTACGAGCTGTTCCCCCGTTCCACCGCGACCGTTCCCGGCAACCACGGAACGTTCGACGACGTGATCGCCCGCCTCCCGTACGTCGAGAAGCTCGGGTTCGACGTGCTGTACCTGCCACCGATTCACCCGATCGCGCACGAGCGTCGCAAGGGCAAGAACAACTCGCCGACGTCCAAGCCGGGCGATCCTGGTAGCCCGTGGGCGATCGGCGCCGCGGAGGGCGGACACACGGCGGTGCATCCCGATCTCGGAACGCTCGACGATCTGCAACGGCTCGTCGTCGCGGCGCGCGAACGGGGCATCGAGGTCGCGCTCGACATCGCGTTCCAGGTCACGCCGGAGCACCCATGGGTGCACGAGCATCCCGAATGGTTCCGCCACCGTCCCGACGGCACGATCCAGCACGCCGAGAACCCGCCGAAGGTCTACGAGGACATCTACCCGATCGACTTCGAGACGAACGACCGTGCCGCGCTGTGGGAGGCGCTTCGCGACGTGTTCCTGTTCTGGTGTGAGCACGGCGTCCGGACGTTCCGGGTCGACAACCCGCACACGAAGCCGTTCGCGTTCTGGGAGTGGGCGCTGGCCGAGGTGAAGGCGGCGCACCCCGACGCGATCTTCCTGTCCGAGGCGTTCACGCGCCCGAAGGTGATGTACCGGCTGTCGAAGCTCGGATTCACCCAGTCGTACACGTACTTCGCGTGGAAGACCGAGAAGCAAGACCTGACCGAGTACCTGATCGAGCTCACGAGAACCGGCGCGGTCGAGTTCTTCCGCCCGAACTTCTGGCCGAACACCCCCGACATCCTGCACGCGTACCTGCAGACCGGCACGCGTTCGGCGTTCGGCTCGCGGCTGGTCCTCGCTGCGACGCTGGCCTCGTCGTACGGGATCTACGGTCCCGCGTTCGAGCTCATGGAGCACACGCCTCGCGAGCCGGGCTCCGAGGAGTACCTCAACTCGGAGAAGTACGAGATCCGGACGTGGGATCTCGACAGGAAGGACAGCCTGGCTCCCCTGGTCACGAGGATCAACGAGATCCGCCGCGAGAACCCGGCGCTGCACGACATCCGGCGGTTGCGGTTCCACGGGATCGACAACCACCAGCTCATCGCGTACAGCAAAACGACCGAGGACTATTCCAACGTGATCCTCGTCGTCGTGAACCTCGACCCACGGAATCCGCAGTCGGGATGGACGAGCCTCGACCTCGGTGAGCTCGGCGTCGGTCCGATGGAGTCGTTCGAGGTCGAGGATCTGCTCACCGGCGCGACCCACACCTGGCAGGGCTCGTCGAACTTCGTGCGGCTCGACGCTGGGGGCGAGCCGGCGCACGTGTTCCGGGTTCGTCCGCGGCGTAGCTCCAGGGAGACGGCACGTTGATGCGCGACCCGCTCTGGTACCGCGACGCGATCATCTACGAGTTGCACGTGCGCGCGTTCCAGGACTCGGGCGGCGATGGGATCGGGGACTTCCGCGGTCTCACCCGAAGGCTCAACTACCTCGCCGACCTCGGTGTGACGGCGCTGTGGTTGTTGCCGTTCTACCCGTCGCCGCTCCGGGACGACGGCTACGACATCGCCGACTACACGGCCGTGCATCCGGCCTACGGGACGGTTCGCGACTTCCGAGCGTTCCTCCGGGCGGCGCATGAGCGCGGCCTGCGGGTGATCACCGAGGTCGTCATGAACCACACCTCCGATCAGCACCCGTGGTTCGTGCGCGCTCGCAAGGCCGCCGCCGGCACCGTCGAACGCGACTTCTACGTGTGGAGCGACACGAGCGAGCGCTACCGCGAGGCGCGGGTGATCTTCAAGGACTTCGAGACGTCGAACTGGGCGTACGACCAGACGACGGGTCAGTACTACTGGCACCGGTTCTACTCGCACCAACCGGACCTGAACTTCGACAACCCGCACGTGCGGCGCGCGATGTTCGACGTCGTCGAGTTCTGGCTCGACATCGGCGTGGACGGCCTACGCCTCGACGCGGTGCCGTACCTGTTCGAACGGCGGGGGACCAACTCCGAGAACCTCCCCGAGACCCACGAGTTCCTGAAGTCGCTCCGTGCGCACATCGACAGCCGGTATCAGGACCGGATGCTGCTCGCCGAGGCCAACCAGTGGCCCGAGGACGCCGTCTCGTACTTCGGCGACGGCGACGAGTGCAACATGGCGTTCCATTTCCCGCTCATGCCGCGGATGTTCATGGCCCTTCGGATGGAGGACCGCTTTCCGGTGATCGACATCCTCGAGCAGACGCCGCCCATCCCCGACAACGCGAGGTGGGCGCTGTTCCTTCGCAACCATGACGAGCTCACCCTCGAGATGGTCACCGACGAGGAGCGCGACTACATGTACCGGGTCTACGCGCAGGATCCGCAGGCGCGGATCAACTTGGGGATCCGGCGGCGCCTGGCGCCGCTGCTCCGAAACGATCGGCGCGTGATCGAGGTGATCAACGGGCTCCTGTTCTCGCTGCCGGGGACGCCGGTCATCTACTACGGCGACGAGATCGGGATGGGCGACAACATCTACCTCGG
>CALGFI010000126.1 GCA_937881155.1 uncultured bacterium
GGCCTCCTCCATGTTGTTGAAGGTCGTGACGGCGCTGAAGGAGATGTCGTGCTCGGCGTTCTGTTCGACGAACCGGCGCACGATCGCCTTCCACACGTAGTCGACCCAGTTGAAGATCTGGAGCTGCGCTCCCGTCTCGATCGGCGTGTCGGTCGCGATGGGTTCACCGTTCATGGGGAGCGTGACCGGGCTGTCCGGACGAGGGACGAGGAGGTCGACCTGCTCGCGGCTCGCGGTCTCTCCCGGTCGGTCGCACGCCGCTAGGATCGCGGCGAGGCTCGGGAGCGCGACGGCGGAACCTGCCGTGCGTCGGAGGAAATCGCGTCGGCTAATGCCCAAGCGACGTTCACGTGGGTGTTGCATGATCGCGCCTCCTCGTTGGGCCGTTTGTACGACCGTACAAACTCGTGAGTAGCACACGCGAACGCGCTCCGCAACCTAACCGCACTGAAGCCCGGGCCGGCTGAAGGGTCGTTCAATCGCACTATCATGCGGCCGCCGTGACCGAGGACGCCGAGCACGTCGCGCTTGACCACCGCGACGTCTTGCTCGCGGAGGACCTCGGTCCGGTTCGCCGGCTGACGCTGAACCGTCCCCAGGCGCTGAACGCGCTGAATGAGGAGCTCCTGGAGGCGCTCGACTCGGCGCTCGATGCCGCCGCAAGAGACGACCGCGTCCGCGTAGTCGTGATCCGCGGCGCCGGACGCGCGTTCTGCTCCGGCTACGACCTCAACGAGGACGCGTCGGGCGAGCCGATCGATGCACGCGCGTGGCTGACGGTCCTGAAACGCGACAACGATCGGATGATGAGGATCTTCGATCACCCCAAACCGGTCATCGCGAGCATCCACTCGTACTGCCTCGCCGGCGGTACCGACCTGATGCTCGCCTGCGACCTGGCCGTCGCCGCCGACGACGCGTTCTTCGGATATGTCGACGTTCGGTTCGGCTCGGGCGTGGTGTCCATGTTCCTGCCGTGGGTGATCGGCGTTCGCGCGGCGAAGGAGCTGCTGTTCACCGGGGAGGATCGCGTGCCGGCGCCCGAGGCGCTGCGACTCGGGATGGTCAATCGAGTGGTGCCGCGCGACCGGCTCGACGAGGCGACGTTGGAGTTGGCCGACCAGATCGCGATGAACGAGCCTCACGTGGTCGCGGCGACGAAGCGGGCAGTGAACCGCGTGTGGAAGGTCGCCGGGTTCCGCGACGCGATGGAGGCGAACGTCGAGATCGACGTCGACATCGAGACCGCCAACCTGCCGATGCGTGAGGAGTTCCGGAGGATCACCCAGGAGCGGGGGCTCAAGGCCGCGATCGCCTGGCGAGACGCTCGGTACCGCGGCGCCACGTGATCTATGGCCTCGGCGCGGCGATCTTCTGGGGTCTCGCCGATCTGTTCGCAGCGTTCTCGGGGCGAAGGGTCGGCGTCGCGGCCACGGTCTTGCTCTCGCAGGTCGCGGCCGCCGTCGCCATCAGCGTCGTGGTGCTCGCGTCGGGGCACGATCTCGACCGAGTCGCCGAGGTGGCAGGCTGGTTGATCCCGGTCGCCGCGGTGACCGCGGTGGCCTACGTGTCGCTGTATCGAGCTCTCGAGCTCGGGCCGATCGCGCTCGTCTCACCGCTCCTGGCGTCGTACGCGGTCATCCCGGTTCTGCTCGCGGTGATCTTCCTCGACGAGTCGCTCGGCTCGATCGAGATCACCGGCGCCGCCGTCACGATCGTCGGCGCCGTCGTGACCTCTGCCGACGTGCGATCGCTGCGGACGGGGACGCGGGTCCGCTCTGCAGCGTTACCGTGGGCCCTTGCGTCCACGGTGCTGTTCGGAACCGCGGCCTACGCCCTCGCCTGGTCCGCGAAGCGGGTCGGGTGGCTCACCTCTCTGTGGCTCGTGCGAACGTCCACGGCGCTCCTGTTCGTCGTCGCGGCCGTCGTCGTGATCGCGGTGGTGCGGCCGGCGCTCCGCGGAAGACTCTCGACACGAGCCGTCGCGCTGTGCGCGCTGCTTGGCCTGGCGGATCTGGCCGGAACGATCTCCTACTCGCGCGGCTCCGAGGTGGGTCTCGTCTCGATCGTCACGGCGGTGTCGGCCACGTACCCGCTGATCCCGGTGTTCGGCGGCATCGCACTGCTCGACGAGCGTCCGGCCATCAATCACTACATCGGGGTGGCGATGGTCATCGCGGGCCTGTTGTTGCTGGGCGCGTGACCGGCCGGTGCCGATAGAACTCCACGTGCTCGGAGGGGAGCGGCGTGTTCGCGAGGATGAGGTCCGCGGCCTTCTCGGCGATCATCATCACCGGCGCATAGATGTTCCCGTTCGTCACGAACGGCATCACCGAGGCGTCGACCACGCGTAGCCCTTCGAGGCCGCGGACCTTCATCGTCCGCGGGTCGACCACGGCCATCTCGTCGGTTCCCATCCGGCAGGTGCAGGATGGATGGAGCGCCGTTTCGGCGTCGCGCGCCACCCAAGCGAGGATCTGCTCGTCGGTCTCCACCGATGGGCCGGGAGACACCTCCCCACCGTTGAACGGATCCATCGCCGGTTGGTTCAGGATGTGCCGGGCCACGCGCACGGCCTCGGTCCATTCGCGCCGGTCGCCCAGCGTCGACAGGTAGTTGAAGCGAAGGGCCGGGTGCACCCGAGGATCGGCACTTTTGATCTTCACCGAGCCGCGCGTGTCGGCGTACATCGGCCCCACGTGCACCTGGTATCCGTGGCCGCCGGCCGGCGCCGAGCCGTCGTAGCGCACCGCGATCGGCAGGAAGTGGAACATCAGGTTCGGATACGCGACGTCGTCGTTGCCGCGGGCGAACCCGCCGCCCTCGAAGTGATTCGTCGCGCCGGGTCCTTTCCGGAAGAACAGCCACTGGAAGCCGATCCACGGCCGGTACCGCCACTTGAGGTACGGAGCCATCGACACCGGCTGCTTGCTTGAGTACTGGATGTACACCTCCAAGTGGTCCTGGAGGTTCTCACCGACGCCGGGCAGGTCGTGCGCGACTTCGATGCCGAGTGCCTCGAGCTCGCGAGCGTTGCCGACGCCGGAGAGCTGGAGCATCTGGGGTGAGTTGATCGCCCCGCCGCAGAGGATCACCTCGTTGGCGCGAACGCGTTCGCGCTTGCCGAGACGTGAGTACTCGACGCCGAGGGCACGCGTCTTGGCCTTGTCGAACAGGATCCGCGTGACGAAAGCGCGGGTGCGGACCTCGAGGTTCCTGCGGAGCCGGACGGGGTCGAGGTATGCATCCGACGCCGACAGCCTGCGTCCGCGATGGACGTTCCTGTCGAACGGCGCGAATCCCTCCTGGCGGTAGCCGTTCACGTCGTCGGTGAGGTTGTAGCCGGCCTGCTGCGCCGCCTGGAAGAACGCGCCGAACAGCGGGTTGGTCGCCGGTCCGCGTTCGAGCACGAGGGGCCCGTCGTGCCCTCGGTACGGATCGTCGGGCGCGGCGGCGAGGCAGTTCTCCATCCTCTTGAAGTAGGGTAGGCAGTGCGCGTAGTCCCACGTCTCCATGCCCGGTTCGGCCGCCCAGCGTTCGTAATCGAGCGGGTTGCCGCGCTGGAAGATCATCCCGTTGATGCTGCTCGAGCCGCCGAGCACC
>CALGFI010000127.1 GCA_937881155.1 uncultured bacterium
GACGAGGTCGGGCCGATCATCGCTGCGGCGGAGGCCGCCGCGTCGCGAGGGCTCTGGGCAGCCGGGTTCGTCGCCTACGAAGCCGCCCCGGGACTCGACCGCGCTCTCGTCGTGCGCGAGCGAAGCGCGGGAGATGTCTTCGACGACCTGCCACTCGCATGGTTCGCACTGTTCGACGACAAGATCGACGTTGCCCCGATGCAGCCGGCGTCGGCGCGTTCCACGCCGCCCGACGGCATGCCGTGGCGCGCGTCGGTCGACCTCGCGCGATACGAGCCGACGATCGACCGCATCCGCGAGCTCATCGCCGCCGGCGAGACGTATCAGGTGAACCACACGATCCGGCTGCATGCGCAGATTCGCGGCGACGAACGCGGACTGTACCGCGACCTTGCGGTCGCTCAGCGAGGCGGGTACGCGGCATACCTGAACCTCGGCCGGTATCGCGTCCTGTCGGCCTCACCTGAGCTGTTTCTGCGCGTGGACGGCAACCGGGTGACGACCCGACCGATGAAGGGAACCGCGCCGCGGGGCCGCTGGCTCGAGGAGGATGAGCAGGTCGCCGCGGAGCTCGTAGCCTCTGAGAAGGATCGCGCCGAGAACGCGATGATCGTCGATCTGTTGCGGAACGATCTCGGGCGCATCGCTCTCGCCGGCACGGTAGAGGTGTCTCGGATGTTCGAGCCGGAGCGCTACGAGACGGTATGGCAGCTCACGTCGACGGTTGCTGCCGATCTCGCCCCGGGAACCGCGCTCGTCGACGTGTTCCGAGCGCTGTTCCCGAGCGGTTCGGTGACCGGAGCGCCGAAGGTTTCGACGATGCGCATCATCCGCGACCTGGAGGACTCACCAAGGGGCGTGTACTGCGGCGCGGTCGGGTACCTCGCGCCGAGCGGGTCCGGCGAACCGCGGGCGAACTTCGGCGTCGCGATCCGAACCGTCGTCGTCGACTCGCAGTCGGGAACGTCTGAATACGGGGTCGGCGGCGGGATCACGTACGACTCTTCGCCGGAAACGGAGTACGGAGAGATCCTGGCGAAGGCCCGCGTGCTGTCCTCGGCCCGGCCTGCGTTCGAGCTGCTCGAGTCGATCCGATTCGAGCCGGACGAAGGGTTCCGTCACCTGTCCGAGCACCTCGAGCGGCTTCGATCGTCAGCTCAGTACTTCGGGTTCCGGTTCGATGCGGAGTCCGCCCTGGCGGCGTGCAAGCACGCGGTCGAGGACGTCGCCGACCCGGTCCGGATCCGACTGACGCTCGCGCGCGACGGCATGGTCGACGTCACCGCAAGCGCGATCGAGCCCAACCCCGAGCGACGCGCACGACTGGCGATCGATGACGAGCCCGTCGATCCGGACGACGCCTTTCTGTTCCACAAGACGACGCTGCGGGGACCCTACGAACTCCGGAGGGCGAGGCGACCCGATGCCGACGACGTCCTGCTCGTCAACACGCGCGGGGAGGTCACCGAGAGCACGATCGCCAACGTCGCCGTCCTGTTCGGCGACAGATGGGTCACGCCACCGCTCGACGCGGGGCTCCTGCCCGGCGCCTACCGTGCCGTGCTGCTGCGCGATGGGACGCTGACCGAGCAACGCGTGACGCTCGATGATCTTCGTCGCGCGGACGATGTGGCACTCGTCAGCTCGGTCCGGGGGTGGCGGCCCGCGGAGATCGTCCCGTGAGCCTCGACGACGTTCGCACCGTGCATCTCGGGCAGTTCACGCATGAGCACGCCGAGGAGATCGCCGGGGAGCTGGAACGCGCGGGGATCGCGTGGTGGTACAAGGCGCCCGGCTTTTTCAGCCAGATCTGGGAGCTGGGCGTTCGACTGTTCGTCGATCGAGATCGCTTGGACGAAGCGCAGGCGATCGCGGCGAAGGTGTTGGCGCGTGGTTCATCAGCAGAAGAACGGGACGGGCCCCCGCAGAGCGAGGGCCCGCCCCACGGCGAGGACTACCCCGAGGGGGAGGGCTCCTCGTCCGGCCACACGTAAGGGTGCATGCGCTCTTCGTCGAGCGGGCATGCGCAGAACGGGCATCGCGGCGGTCGCTCGTAGACGAGCACCGCGTTCTCGCAGAAGGGGCACTCCGCCTCCCGCATCTCGGGGGCGTCGACCTCGTCGTTCAACATGAGCGCTCGCTCCGTTCCGGGGGGGAGCGGTCCTACCCGAATTTTCGGGAATGGCGCGAACGCGCTTGACGAGACCTTCTTCTTAGGCCGGACGCACGCCGGTGCGGCCGCGCTTCTACTTCTTCGGAACCGTTACGCGGCTTCCATCTCCTTGCGGCTGCGCCGTTTGCCGCGCGAGATGTACTCGTGTACCGGCTCGTGCTGCCAACAGAAGTTCCACTTGTTGTAGATGGACAGCTTGGTACTGCAGCCCTCGGCCGCACACACTCGATCACCCGAGTACGTTCGGTTCGCCCGAGGGAGCTCGCGGACGCGGGCTCCGCGGTAGGCCGATTCGCTCATGCTCTCTCCTCGGTTCAGCTCAGGACCCGTCCCCCGACCTGGTCCTCAGCTATTCGAACCGCGGAGGGCGCCGGTTCGTTCCCGAGGCACCCGAAACCTCCCGAGGGCCGCCCAGGACGGCCGAAGTCGAACGTCAGCGCTCGACGAGGCTGTCCAGGAGCGCCCGCGTCGGGGCGGTGAGCTGGATGACCCGGGCCTCGAAGCCCAGCTCCTCCCAGAACTCCATCGCCCCGCGGTTCGGCGCGAACGTCTTGAGCTCCACCCAGTCGATCTCTCGCTCCGAGGCGAACCGAGCGGCCTCGGCGACGAGCTCCCGACCGACGCCGCGGCCCCGGAACCCCGCCCGGACCACCACGCCCGAGAGCTCGAGCGCCCGCTCGTCGGAGAAGCGGGAGGGGACCCTCGCCTCGCCGTACGCCATGCCGACCACCTCGCCATCCGGGCCCTCGTCGTCCTCGGCCACGAGCACGACCGCATCTGGGTTGTTCATGGCCTCGCGGTACTTGGCGCCCACCTCGTCGTAGAAGCCCGGGCGCGGCGTGAACACCCGCCAGTCGGCCTCTCGCGGTACTTGTCGCCCACCTCGTCGTAGAAGCCCGGGCGCGGCGTGAACACCCGCCAGTCGGCCTGCATCCGATCGAGCTCCTGGAACAGCGCCACGAGGGACGGCACATCCTCGGGCCGCGCTTGCCTCACCCTCACCGCTATCTCCCCTCGAACGTCGGGTCGCGCTTCTCGAGGAACGCGCGCATCCCTTCCCTCTGATCCCCCGTCGCGAACAGCTCGGCGAATGCCTCACGCTCGATCCCAAGTCCCGTCTCCAGGTCCGTCCCGAGCGATGACGCGAGCGAGCGCTTGGCGGCCGCGTAGGCGACCAGGGCCTCGTCCGCGGTGACGTGGTCACCGGAGAAGATCATGCGGCGTGCCGCGGCGAGACCCACTAACCGTGGCAGTCGCTGCGTGCCCCCCGAGCCGGGGATGACCCCGAGGCGGATCTCCGGGAGACCGATGCGCGCGTCGTCCGCCGCGAACCGAAGGTCGCACGAGATCGCCACCTCACAGCCGCCGCCAAGAGCGAAGCCGTTGATCGCCGCGATCACGGGCTTGGGGATCGCCTCGATATCTCGACACGCCGTCTCGAGGGCGCCGACGTGCGACGTGATCTCGTCCGGCCCGAGGTCGGCCATCGCCTTGATGTCGGCGCCGGCGGCGAAGATGCGCTCACCGCCCCAGATCACGACCGCGCGCGTGTCGTCGGTCGCGACGGCCCGCGCCGCATCGGACAGCTCGAGCGCGACCTCGCGCGACAACGCGTTCGCCGGGGGTCTGTCGATCCTGATCGTCGCGACCGCGTCGTCGCGTTCGACACGCACGAACTCGCCCATGGCGTGCCTATCCTCGCAGACGGTCCCGCGCTAGCGTTCGGCCGAATGGAGCCGACGCCCGACGAGGTTTCGAACGTCACGAGGGCGTTGCGGCGACTCGGCGGGCGACCGGCGGCGTGGCGCGCGGTCACCGACGGCGGATATACCCCCCGCCCGCCGATGGGTCGTAACGCTCGACGACGGCCCCACGGCGTTCGTCAAGGTGGCGACCGACGAGCTCACCGCGAGTTGGATCCGGGACGAACACACGACGTATTCCGCGTTGCGCGGTGCGGCGTTCATGCCTCGGTTCATCGGTTTCCACGACGACGGTGAGCGGCCGGTCCTCGCGCTCGAGGACCTTTCGAGTGCGGCATGGCCTCCGCCGTGGTCGACAGACCGGATCGACTCGGTCCTTCGGTGTCTGGACGACGTTGCCGCGACGCCTCCGCCCGCGGGACTTCCGAGGGCCGCCGACGACCATCTCGGACTCCGTCGGTGCTGGAGTCAGATCGAGCGCGAGCCCGAGCCGTTCCTTCGGCTCGGCCTGTGCTCCGAGGACTGGCTGTCCGACGCGCTGCCGGCGCTGGGAGGTTCGGCCGAGACGGCGCCGCTCGACGGCGGCGAGCTCCTGCACTTCGACGTGCGGAGCGACAACATCTGCTTCCGCCTCGACGGTCGTGCCGCTCTCGTCGATTGGAACTGGACGAGCGTGGGCAACCGGTGGCTCGACATCGCCGCGTGGCTGCCGAGCCTCCACGCCGAGGGCGGTCCGCCACCGCAGGACGTCGCGTCCGACGTCCCGCCGGGCCTCGCGTCGGTGGTCGCGTCGTACTTCTGCTATCACGCCGGTCAGCCGGCGATAACCGTGTGGCCGCACGTGCGCTCGGTTCAGCTTCGGCAGGCCCGGACGGCGCTGCCGTGGGCGGCTCGAACTCTCGGCTTGCCGCCGCCATGAGCACATCTCGTCGACTTGCACCTGCAACAAGGTGCTAACCTCGACGACGTGGCCCTTCCCCCGACGACCGACGTGATCGAGCTCCTGCGCCAGCGGGGCCTCCGCATGACGCCGCAGCGCCGGGCGATCGTCGCGGAGATCATGCGGACGCAGGGACACATCTCTCCCACCGAGCTCGCGCGAACCGTCCAGGGCGAGATGCCTGGCGTGAACGCCTCGACGATCTATCGAACGCTGGCCCTGCTCGAGGAGGTCGGCGTGCTCGCGCACGCGCATCTCGAGGGCGGCGCCGAATACCACCGCGCCGAGGAGGCCGGTCACGTTCACCTGACGTGCTCGAACTGCGGCGCCGAGGACGACCTCTCGATGGACGAGGCCGGTGCGCTCATTCGGCTGATCGAGCGGCACCATGGGTTCCACCCCGACCTCACGCATTTCGCGATCGGAGGTCTCTGCGCCGATTGCGGCCGCGAGCTGGCAGCGAAGTAGCGAAGGGGCGGCGAGGCCGCTAGCCGGCGAAAACCGCCGGAAGAACGGCATCCTTGCCGAGGAGAAACAGCGTACCGATCGCCAGGCTGAACACCGCGGTGATCACCGCAACCGTGGCGTAGATCGCGAAGTTCTTGGACGCTCGGAGGAAGCCGAAGGCCGACCCGAGCGTGATCACCGAATTCGACGAGACAAGGCCCACGATGAACGCGCCAAGGACGGCGACGCCAGCCACCCTGCCGCCCGCTCCCGCTGCCGTCACGAAGATGATGACCTGTGTCGGGGTCTCGGCCCCGATCCCGTGCAACATGCCGACGGCGAACGACGTTCGCCTGCCGTAGTTGGCGAAGGCATCCTCGTGCTCTGGTCGCGCGTGATGGTGATGCCCCGGCCGACCGTGGTGGCCGTGGTGCCAGTCGGACGGATCGGTCGATTCGTCGGACCCGTCCACGACCCCATTGTCGACCGTACCCGAAGCGGTACCCTTGCCGACCTTCGATCTCGCCCAACGCGCCCCCCGCCGAACCCCGGAGAACACCAGCATCCAGCGGCTCCGCAGACGGAAGTCGCGCCCGTGACGGATCAGCGAGACGAACACGTAAACGCCGAGTACAACGAGCGTGACCCCCACGACCTTCGTCATGAACTCGTCGACGTTCTCGGGCAGTCGTTCGCCCGCCACGATCGCAAGGACGCCGAGGGCGAGAACCACGCACGCGTGGCCTACGACGTACAGCGTCCCGAACAGTATCGAGTCACGGCGTTCCTCTTGCGAGCTCGTGATGTCGGTGATCGCCGCGATGTGATCCCAGTCGATCCCGTGGCGGAACCCGAACCAGAATCCCGCAACGAGCAGCCCGAAGCCGAGTCCGTCTTCCGCCAGCATCCCCACCTCGCCGCCGTTACGGCAGAAAGCGCTTCCTCGACGGATAGTACGCGCTACCTGCAGTCTGGTGCAACAGACAGTCGACGCAACTGGCTCAGAACCTGGGCGTCTCCGTGTACTCGCCGAAGACGCCATTCAGCGTCTCGACGACCTCTCCCTCGGTGCAAAGTGCCCTGGCGCAGTCGACGAGCGGCTCGACCAGGTTCGAATCCTCCGTCGCCGCCAGGCCGCGCAGCCGGTCGAGCGCCGCCGCGGCGGCGTCGCCGTCCCGCCTGGAGCGGAGCTCCGTCACCCGGTCGATCTGCGCGCGCTCGATCTCGGGCGGGATCTCCAGGGTCTCGATCGGCTCATCCGGCTCGACGAAGTCCGTGACGCCCACCTTGATCAGGTCGCCTCGCTCGTATCGCTCCTGCTCGCGGAACGCCGACTCCGCGATCTCCTGTTGGAAGTGCCCGCGGTCGATCCCCGCGAGCACGCCGTCGAGCATCGATCCGTTCCCCATGGCCAGGATCCGCGCGAACTCGGCCTCCGCGAGTCCCTCCATCCGGTTCGTCAGCGACTCGAGGAAGTACGAGCCGCCGAGCGGGTCGATCACGTTCGGGATGCCGGTCTCGTGGGCGAGGATCTGCTGCGTCCGCAGCGCGAGCTTCGCCGCTTCCTCGGTCGGGAGCGCGAGCACCTCGTCGAGGGCGTTCGTGTGCAGCGACTGGGTCCCCCCGAGCACCGCGGCCAGCGCCTCGATCGCGGTCCGGACGACGTTGTTCATCGGCTGCTGCGCGGTGAGCGACACGCCGGCCGTCTGTGTGTGGAACCGCAGGCGTATCGCGCTTGGATCCGTTGCGCCGTACCGCTCTTTCAGCCACCGAGCCCAGATGCGCCGCGCGGCCCGGTACTTGGCGATCTCCTCGAACACGTCGATGTGAGCGTTGAAGAAGAACGACAGGCCCGGCGCGAACCGGTTGACGTCGAGGCCACGCTGCCGACCGAGCTCGACGTACGCGAACCCGTCGGCGAGCGTGTAGGCGAGCTCCTGCCACGCGTTCGCCCCCGCCTCGCGGATGTGGTACCCGGAGACGCTCAGCGGGTGGAACTTGGGGACGTGCTCGAGGCAGAACTCCATCAGGTCGCCGATGAGGCGCAGGTGGGGGCGCGGCGGAAAGATCCACTCCTTCTGGGCGATGTACTCCTTGAGGATGTCGGTCTGGAGCGTTCCGTCCAGCCGCTCCCACGGCACGCCCTGACGTTCGGCCGCTGCGAGGAAGTACGCGAAGACGATCACCGCCGGTCCGCTGATCGTCATCGACGTCGTGATGTCGCCGAGGGGGATGCCTGCGAAGAGCTCGGCGAAGTCCTCGACGCTGTCCGTCGCCACTCCGCAACGCCCCACCTCGCCCTCTGAGCGGGGGTCGTCCGAGTCACGACCCATCAACGTGGGCATGTCGAACGCGACCGACAGTCCGCCCTGCCCGCGATCGAGCAGGAACCGGTAGCGCGCGTTCGTCTCGGCGGCCGTCCCGAACCCCGCGAACTGGCGCATCGTCCACAACCGGCCGCGATACATCGTCGGGTAGACGCCGCGCGTGAACGGAAACTCGCCGGGACGGCCGAGCTGCGTCTGCGGGTCGAAACCCTCCAGATGCTCGGCGGTGTACACCGTTTCGACCGGCTCGCCGGAGAGGGTCAGGCGCTCGCGCTCGTCGTCGTTCGTGTCACTCGCACGGCGCCGCTCGCGTTGCTCGACCATCTCCCGGCCTCTTCCCGATCAGCGTTCGGACGGAACCCTCTCGGCCAGGATAGCCGCGGCGCGATACGGATCGACCCGCCGTTCGGCAAGGTCGTTCGCCAGCGCGACGTCCGACGCGAGGAGCTCGCGCGCGCCGGCACGGAGCCGTTCCGCGGTGAGCGTTTCGACCTCGCGGAGGAGACGAGCCCGACGCGTCTTATCGAGCTCGCCCGAGGTCTCGAGGTACGTTCGGTGTTCCTCGATCGCGTCCCACAGCTCGCCGATGCCGTCCGCCTCCGTTGATGAGGTCTTCACGATCGGCGGAGTCCACGGCGTCTCGGCGCCCATGTGGATCATCTGACGGAGGTCTCGCATCGCCGCCTCCACGCCCTCGCGGTCGGACTTGTTCACCACGAACACGTCGGCGATCTCGAGGATGCCAGCCTTCGCCACCTGCACCTGGTCACCCCACCCCGGCGCGACGACGACGAGCGTCGTGTCGGTCGCCGCGGCGACGTCGACCTCCGCCTGCCCGACGCCGACCGTCTCGACCAAGATTCGATCCCGACCGGCCGCGTCGAGGATGCGAACGGCCTCGGGCGCGGCGAGCGCCATGCCGCCGAGGTGCCCGCGCGTGGCCATCGAGCGGATGAACACGGCGGGATCGGTCGCGTGTGCCTGCATCCGGACGCGGTCGCCGAGGAGCGCGCCTCCGGTGAACGGCGACGTCGGGTCGATCGCCAGGACCGCGACGGTCTGGTCTCGACGACGTGCCTCGTGGACGAGCTGGCCGGCGAGCGTGGACTTCCCCACGCCCGGCGAACCGGTGAGGCCGATCGTCCACGCGTGACCGGTGTGCGGAAAGAGTCCCTTTGAGAGCTCCTCGAGCCCCTCGGCTCCGTCCTCGACCATCGAGATGGCCCGCGCGATCGAACGCGGATCGCCGCTCAGCACGCCGGCGACGAGGTCCACGCCGGAAGCGTACCCGCAGCCCGTCGACCGACGTGACCGAACTGCTGCCGGTTGACGTGGTGGAGCGCCCGCGCGGACGATGCGCTCCGGTGAGGCTCAGCAGTGGTCAACGACGGACGCTCGACGCGATCTGCGACACGTTCGCGCCGCCGTTGGACGGACGGCCGTCCGCGTCGGAGCTCGGCGTTCCGGAGACGCTCATCGAGGCGGCCGACGCGAACCTGAGTCCGAGTGAACGGACGCAGCTCCGCCTGCTGCTCTCGGTGTGGGAGTGGCAACGCGGCCGGCGGTTCACGTCGCTCTCGTTGCCGGAGCGCGAACGCGTGCTCCGTTCGTGGTGCGACAGCCGCATCCCGGCGCGACGGGCGGCGTTCCAGTCGCTCCGCAAATCGATTCTCGCCCTGTACCACATGCTGCCCGCACCAGACGGCGGTCCGAACCCGGTGACCACGCGGTTCGGCTACCCGGGGCCGCGACGCCCGGCCGGGGATGCGCCTCGAAGACGGTCGATCGTCCCGCTTCCCGTCGAGCGCGACGTCGAGCTCGAGTGTGACGTGTCGGTCGTGGGCTCAGGCGCCGGCGGCGGGACCGCCGCCGGTGTCCTCGCCGCCGCGGGCCTCGACGTCATCGTCATCGAGGCCGGCGACCACTACGACGACGCCGACTTCGACGGCGACGAGCTCCGAGGCTGGATGAGGCTGTACCTGCAAGGCGGCGCGACGGCGACGCACGACCAGAGCGTGGGGATCCTGGCGGGCGCGTGTCTCGGCGGCGGAACGGTCGTCAACTACACCACGTCGTTCCGAACGCCGGAGGAGGTCCGACACGAGTGGGCGCGCAGATCCGGCGTGGCGGCGTTCGCCGGCGAGGAGTTCTCGCGGAGTCTCGACGCGGTCTGCGCTCGCCTCAGTGTCAACCTGGATCACGGCAAGGCGTCCAGCCGCGACGAGATCATGCGCCGAGGGTTGGAGTCGCTCGATTGGCACGTCGAGGCAATGCCGCGGAACGTTCTCGGGTGCACGCAGGACGTCGACTGCGGCTACTGCGGCTTCGGCTGTCGGGTGGGGGCCAAGCAGTCGACGGTCAAGACGTGGCTCGCCGACGCACATGCGGCCGGCGCCCGATTCATGGTGGGGGCGCGCGCGGAACGCGTCACGCTGGCGAACGGCGCGGCGACCGGCATCGTTGCGAGAACGCGGGACGGTCACGGCGTTACCGTGCGCTCTCGCGCGGTGGTCGCCGCTGCGGGATCGCTGCACACACCGGCGTTGTTGCGGCGGTCCGGTCTCCGCAACGCCAACATCGGCAGGCATCTGCGGCTCCATCCGGTCACGGGACTCCTCGGCGTCTTCGACGAGGAAGTCCGGCCGTGGGAGGGAACGATCCAGGCCCTCTACTCGGACCAGCTGCGCGATCTGCACGACGGCTACGGCGTCAGGTACGAGACGACGGCGCTCCATCCCGGGCTCATGGTCGGGTTCGCGCCGTGGCGTGGAGCTGCGGACCACGCGGAGTTCGTTCGCGCACTGCCGAACGCCGGCGTCATCGGCGTCCTCCTTCGGGATCGCGGGGCGGGAGAGGTCCGTGTGCGGCGGAGCGCCGACCCCATCGCGCGATATCGATTGTCCGACTACGACGTTGAACACGTGCGCCGTGGTGTGGACGGCGCGGCGCGGATCCTCGAGGCCGCCGGCGCTCGCCGCATCCACTCGGTCCACGCCAAGGACATCGCGTACGAGCCGGGACGCGGCAGCCGCGAGCGGTTCCTCGCCGAGGCCGACGCGTGCGGCTGGCGGGCGGGGCAGTGCGCGTTCTACTCGTTCCACCAGATGGGAACGGCCCGCATGGGATCGACGCCCGAATCGTCGGCCTGCCGGCCCGACGGCGAGACGTGGGACGTTCGAAACCTCACCGTCTGCGACGCTTCGACGTTCCCGAACGCGTCCGGAGTGAATCCCATGGTCACGATCGAGGCCATCTCGTACATGAACGCGAACGAGCTGGCGGCGAAGCTTCGCTAGCCGCTACCGAAGCGTATAGATCAGCGTCAGCCCGATGACGTTGAACACCACGTGCGCGACGATCGGCGCGACGATCGTTCCTCGCCGCTCGTACCACCACGCGAGGGCGATGCCGTTGAAGAACATCACGCCGATCAGCAGCAACGCGTCCTGCCAGTCCGCGTCGAGGAAGTGGATGAGGCCGAACCCGACCCCCGACGCGAGCAGGCCGCTCACCAGGCCGTAGCGATCGCGCACCGCGCGGAACAGCACGCCGCGGAAGAACAGCTCCTCGCTCAGCGGCGCGATGACGATCCCGTACACGACGGTGACGATCACCGTCGCGGTCGACGGTTCTGACGGAACCTGCTCGGGCGCCTCGACGGCCTCACCAGAGATGACCCCGAGGAGAACCGCCAGGATCACCCCCACCACGAACACCATCGCCGGGTACAGCGCGAGACCGAACCCGATCGAGGAACGGATCTCGGCCCACCACTCGCGTCGAGCCGGGAACCCCATGATGTCGGGCCATCCTGGCTGCGTGGCCGAGAGCCACCCGAGGAGCGTGCCGGCGATGACGATCGAGGCGACGGCGCTCGCCGACAGCACGGCGAGGTCCTCGTTCTCGATCCATCCGAGGATCGGAATCGTCGTGATCCCTCCCAGGATGAACGCGACGACGTACACGGCGATCGCCTCCCATGGTCTCCAGGTGGCGCGCGGTCGCGACTGGAGACGCGTGACGTCTTCGTGTGTCGGATCGACGGGGAGCCGGTCGGGTCGCGGCGGCACTCGATCGAGATCCGGCCCGGGAGGTTCAGCGCTCATTCCGCCTCCATCTTGCCGGTGGGCGCGAGAAGCGACACGCCCACCATTCCTCCGAGGCCGAGCCCGAAGAAGAGCCCTGCAGCGGCCGGCCCGGTGTCGTTCACGAGATAGGCCACGATCCCGGCGACGAACGTCACGACCACGGCGTCGCGCCACGCGGGCCATCGCTGGAAGGTGGCGCGGATCGGCGGCGGCGGCCGGAGCGCGACGAACAGCGCGATGGGGAGACCGACGACGGGGATCAGCGCGGCGGGGTTGCGGGCGATGAGGTCGAACCCGGCCTCGAGACGGTCGACAAACGTGCCGATGATCCCACCGAGCCCATTCGTATCGCTCTCGAACCGCGTCACGTGCGTTTCGAACGGTGAGAACGCGTGGCTCACGAGGATCACGGCGGTCCCGATCGCAGTGACGGCCACCGTGACGGCCGCGCCCTTGGCGATCGCCAGCCGGTCGCGCTCGCGAACCGCGACCCACAGTCCGGCCGCGGCGAACGACGTGACGGCTCCGCCGAGGTCGGCGCCGAGGAACGGTAGCCCCGCGAACAGCCCTGCGCCGCAGAGCAACGCGAATCCGGCGACCGTACCGAGACGATGTGCCACCCACAGACAGGAGCCGACGAGCAAACCGAGAGCCACGTTCGGCAACCCGTAGAACCTCCCGCCGTCGAGCTGCGACCCGCCGAGCAGCGGCGTCAGCATCCCGGCCCATCCGGACGCCGCCTCGAGGACGAACGCGATGAGGACGGCGATGCCGATGCCGAACGGCACGAGCGTGGTCTCCGCGCGTTCGAGCGGAGAGAACGCCATCGT
>CALGFI010000128.1 GCA_937881155.1 uncultured bacterium
CTGGGCGAGCCCGGCTGGGCGAGCGTCGGACGCGGGATCGGCTGGGACCGCATCGTCCTCGGCTCGCATCTGGCTGACCCCTCGCTCACCGGCCGATCGATCGCCGATGTCGCCGCCGAGCGCGGCATCGCCGCGGCCGAGGCGATCGGGCAACTGCTGCTCGCCGACCCACACACCGGCATCGTCGGCCACGCCATGGACGAAGACGACGTTCGAACGATCGTCTCTCGTGCAGACGTGTTCGTCGCGACGGACGGACTCGCGGTGTCACCGAACGGGCCGCTCGGCGGGTTCGCGGTACACCCCCGCTACTACGGAACGTTCCCTCGCGTGCTCGGCAGGTACGCGCGCCAGGAGCGACTGCTCTCGCTCGAGGACGCCGTCCTGAAGATGACGTCGTTGCCTGCCGCCCGGTTCGGCCTCGAGCATCGCGGAACGATCGAGCGCGGTGCGTTCGCCGACCTCGTCGTGTTCGATCCCGAACGCGTGACCGACCGAGCGACGTTCGAGCGGCCGCACACCTTCGCGGATGGCATCGACGTCGTCATCGTCAACGGACGAGTCGCGTGGGACGGCTCGAACGTCGGACGTCACGGTCGCGCTCTCAGGCGCGGTGGGCGCTGAGCCTTAGCTCGGGCAGTTGGCCTGGCCGCTGTCCGGATCGACCATGCACGCCGAAACGTCGACGGCCTCGAACGCCGACGCGGGCACGGACTTCAGCTGATCGAGCAGGCGGTTCCGCCACCGGCCGTCGCGCGTGCCCTGGAAATACCAGTTGGAGCCGTTGTCGGCGAGGATGAGCCCGTAGCGCTTCATGGCGCGAAGGATCACGCGCGCCTTCGGGCTGAACTCCGACAGGTCGAAGTTCGCGCGGAGGCGGAACCGGGCGCCCATCGGAGGACAGTCGGGATCGTTCACACCCGCTTCGTGCCGCGCGGGCCAGACGTACGAATCGTTCGTGCACGAGACCGTGAAACGGATCGCGTGGGCGATGCGACCGTCCTCGACCTCGTCGGCTCGAACGAGGCCGGCGAAGATCGGCAGCCCGGCGGCGTCTGCGGACGTCCACGTGTCTGGACGAAGGCGGTTCGAATCCAGATCCCAGATCGCGCCGCTCCCCGCTCGAGGGTTCCCACCGTTCCAGTCGGCGGCGAACAGCTCGTACAGACGGCACGTTCCCCGCTCGATCATCAGCGCGTGCCGGTCCGAACCGCCTTCGATCGGCGTTCGCCCATCGAACGGATACGGCCCGCGATCGCTCTCGCCGGCGTAGGTGAAGTCGATCCTCACCTTGGGATGACGGCGCCCAACGGTTTCGAACGGGATGCCGTAGGACGGTGGTCCGAAGTCCGGATGGAGATTGGTCGACGAGGCACTCGCGGATCGAAGCCACGTGTCGCTCATCTCGTGGACCGGGAGCGCGTCGATGCGCGCGTTCCAGATGTTGTTGGCGGGGAACACGCGGCAGCTCGTGTCGGGGACCTCGGCCGCACGAACCGGGACGGCGACGAGGGTTGCAGCGGAGAGCATGGCAAGCACGGCGATCCGACGCATCCTGGGTGGCATCGGCAGAAGTGCGACCTCGACTTGAGCCTCGCGACCTGGCGGTTCGCCGATGACCGCGGACCCGTGACGAACGCGTGACGAACCTGTGGCGTC
>CALGFI010000129.1 GCA_937881155.1 uncultured bacterium
CACGTCCACGAGTTCCTGATCCGGAACAAGCGGGAGGAGTGGGACTCGTACAAGTCCTACGTCACCCCCTACGAGCTGGAGCGGTACCTCCCCATCCTGTAGCTGTTCGCCACACCTCTTCAGCTGTTGGCTCCAATTGCCCTTCCACAGTCATCCCCCAACTGCGGGAGATGCGGTGGATTTGCTTCCCGCCTCACGCACGCCTCAGTTGACAGCGAGCGCTACCCCCGGGAGACTTCTCCGGCCATCCTCCGGTCGCCCGGACGGGGGACAGCAAATGCATTGGTCCGGCGACCCGTCAGGAGGCAGACCGTGAAGTTGTTGACCCATCGTTGGCGAACACCACTGATCTTGCTTGGCGTGCTCCTCCTCATAGGAGTGCTCGCCCCCGCGGTATCCGCGGCGCCCGGAGCCGCGGCGGCGACCGTCACACCCGGCACCGTCCCGGCTGGGACGACCGGCTCGTACACCTTCACCCTGACGCCAACGAACGGACAGATCAGCTCGTTCAACCTAACGGCGCCATCGGGTTGGACTATCGCCCCCCTCGTTTCGCCGCCTGCTGGCGTCACCCGGCCGACGGCCTCGCAAATCCAGGGGAGGAGCCTCAGCATCTCCTCCTCGTCTCCATTCAGCCTCAGTTTCACAGCCCAGGCTGCGTGTAGCCCAGCGAGCGCGACATGGTCGGTTGCCGCGAAATCGGGTCCGAACTTCAACGGCTCCTCGTTCTCCGTCAACCAGCCGACGACGACCCTCACGGGTTCGTGCACGGCGGAGTTCGTTACCGGACGGGGACCCGCGGACGCGGCGTTCAACGGCGGCATCAAGAGCCAGAACATCTCGAGCGTTCCGTACACCCCGGGTGGCGCCGCGATGCAGGTGCTGGTGTTAGACGCGGCCAACCCTCGGCAACCGCGAGCTGGCATCGAGATCACGCTGAGTCTTCTGTGTGCGCCCCCTGACTCGACCTGCGCTCCCGCGAAGGATGGCGCCTCCCTCACCGGCCCCGTGATGGCGACGTCCGGTGCTGGGGGCATCGCGACGTTCACCGGGTCGACGTCGAACCCGATCGCGATCGACAAGGTCGGGCTGCGATACCGGCTCGACCCAACCGGCTCGGGTATCGCGAGCACGCCGTCGGCTGAGTTCGGGATCTACGAAGAAGGCGAGATTTGCGGCTCCACGTGCGTGGTCCGCGGCGGAAGGGGCGGCATCGACGCGACGGTGACAGCGAATACGCCGTCAGGAACGATGGGGGTCCTCGTTTCGCCTCTCGGCTTGAATTGCGCCACCTCGATTCCGCCTGATTACGAGTACGAGCCCTTGTCGTCCCAGGTCGTGGCGTGGAAGTACACGGGAACAGGGTCACAGACGATCTCCGTGCTCGTCGACAAGGCAGTGGTCCACAGCCAGACGGACCGAGGGAACGATCTCGACTTCTGCTTCCTGGTCGAGGGCAACATCCCCAACACGACCACACCGAAGTCCTTCGTCGACAAGTTCGGCGTGACGAGGACGGAGGCGGACGGTCCCGGACTGCTTCCCAAGTGCACTTCGACCATCGTCGAGGACTGCATCCTGTCGGAGAAAGCGGTCCAGGGCGGCAACCGCCTGGTGACCGTCACGGTGAACGACGGGCGGGGGAAGATCTAGACTCGATCGCAAGCGCAGCGAGGGCCGATCGTTCGGATCGGCCCTCGCGCATCTCGGCAGTCGACGCTTCGCGCTGGATAGTTCGTTCGGTCTCTCCCCCGCGCCGGGAGACGCTCATACACTTGCCGCGTGCAGATCTGCCCCAACTGCGGCGAGGAGAACCCCGATCGGTTCCGCATCTGCGGGATCTGCGGGACCAAGCTCGCGGTTGAGGAGGTCGCACCGGAAGTCCGCAAGACCGTCACGATCGTCTTCAGCGACCTGAAGGGATCGACCGCTCTCGGAGAGGCGCTCGACACCGAGTCCGTCCGCGAGGTCCTGAACGTCTATTTCAACGAGATGAAGGCGGTCCTCGAGCGGCACGGCGGCACCGTCGAGAAGTTCATCGGCGACGCGATCATGGCCGTCTTCGGGCTACCGACCCTCCACGAGGACGATGCCCTCCGCGCGGTCCGCGCCGCGCTCGAGATGAAAGCCACGCTCGAGGTCGTGAACGACCGCCTGGAGCAGGGGTGGGGTGTCCGTCTCGAGAACCGGACCGGGGTCAACACCGGCGACGTCGTGGCCGGTGACGTCACCTCCGGTCAACGGCTCGTGACGGGTGACGCGGTGAATACCGCGGCGCGGCTCGAGCAAGCCGCACCGGCGCTCGAGATCCTGATCGGGGAGCCGACGTACCGCCTTGTGCGAGACAGCGTCGAGGTCGAACCGGTCGAGCCTCTCGAGCTCAAGGGCAAGGCCGAGCCGGTACCCGCGTACCGGCTCATGTCGGTCCGCGCCGTCGACGATGCCATCAGCCGCCGGATGCACGCGCCCATGATCGGCCGGCTCGAAGAGCTCGAGACTCTCACGGGGGCGCTCGATAACGTCGAGGCGCATGGCCGACCGCGATTGGTCACGGTCGTCGGGCCGGCCGGGGTTGGCAAGTCTCGTCTGCTGCGCGAGTTCCTGGACAGGGAGGCGGACCGGATCTCCGCCGTCCGCGGCCGATGCCTGTCCTACGGCGACGGCATCACGTTCTGGCCTTTGGGAGAGGTGATCAAACAGGCGGCCGGCATCTCGGACGATGATCCACTCGAGACGGCGCGCGCAAAGCTCGTCACGCTGGCCGGCGAGGAGGGCCGCGATGCTGCCGAGCGCGTCGCGGCGGCGATCGGCCTCTCGGACGCGACGTTCCCCGTGCGGGAGACGTTCTGGGGCGCGCGCCGTCTCCTCGAGGTCGTCGCGCGCGATCGTCCAGCCGTGATGCTGATCGACGACATCCACTGGGCCGAGCCGACCTTCCTGGAGCTCCTGTCGTACCTGCTGGAATCGGTCGAAGCCCCCGTGCTGATCGTCTGCTCGTCGCGACCGGATCTCCTCCACGACCAGATCGAGTGGGTCGACGACAAGGAGCACGCAACATGGATCACGCTCTCGCCTCTCTCCGAGGAGGAAAGCGCGCGCGTCGTCGAGAACATCCTCGGGGCGGCGCTCGACGAGCGGCTGCGTGCCCGGATCATCGAAGCGGCCGAGGGCAACCCGCTGTTCGTGGAGCACATGGTCTCGATGCTGATCGACGAGGGCGTCCTTCGCCGTGACGAAACCGGCGCCTGGATGATCGTCGGCGACCAGCGCTCGATCACGATCCCTCCCTCCATCCTGGCGCTCCTCACCGCGCGCCTCGACAGACTGTCCACCGCGGAGCGCACGGTGATCGGTCGCGGCGCGGTGATCGGACAGGTGTTCTTCCGGGGCGGTGTCGAGTACCTCGTCGGCGAGCCAACCCGGCCGCTCGTCGAGGCCAGCCTCGGCGGTCTGATGCGAAAGGAACTGATCCACCCCGACGAATCGATGTTCGCGGGTCAGGAGGCCTACCGGTTCGCGCACATCCTCATTCGGGATGCCGCGTACGTCGGCCTGTTGAAGCGGACGAGGGCCGAGCTTCACGAACGGTTCGTCGACTGGCTCGAGGAGGTCGCGACCGACCGAATCAAGGAGTACGAAGAGATCCGGGGCTACCACCTCGAACAGGCGTACATGGTCCTGGTGCAACTGGCGCCCGTCGACGACCACGCACGTCAGCTCGGGCTGCGTGCCGCCGGGTATCTCGCGTCCGCGGGACATCGAGCGCTCGCACGGGCGGACCTGCACGCCGCCTCGAACCTGTTGCAGCGAGCCGCGACCCTGCTTCCCCCCGAGGACGACCTGCGGTCGCGTCATCTCCTCGACGCCGGCGAGGCATTGATGGAGCTCGGTGAGTTCCGCTCGGCAGAGATGTTCCTTCAAGCCGGCATCGACTCGGCCTCCCGACGAGGCGACTCAGGGCTCGAGGCGACCGGTCGAATGATGATGCTCAGCCTCCGATACGAGACCGCGCCCGAAGAGAGCGGCGCGGACGTCGTCGCGGAGGTCGAGCGAACCATGCCGCTCCTCGAGGAGCTTCGGCAGAACGAGGGGCTCGCACGCGCGTGGCGCATGCTGACGCTCGTCCACTGGGAGGCCTGCCGGTGGGGTTCGAGTGAGATAGCGGCGCAGAGGATGGTCGAGTACGCGCGGCGCGCGGGGAACACGCAGCTCGAGGATCGAGTGTTGCCGGCCCTCGCCACGTGTGCGCTGTACGGACCGACGCCGGTACCCGACGCCATCGAACGGTGCAC
>CALGFI010000130.1 GCA_937881155.1 uncultured bacterium
CGGGCTGATCGGAATCAGCTGCTGCGTGTACCCGGTGGCGCTGGTCCTGTTCGGCCTGTCGAGCGCGGCTGCCGCCGTCGATCTCGGGAACGCCCTGTTCGATGAGTGGGGATGGGCCTTCAGGTCGGCCGGGGGCGCGTTCGCGGTGGCGGCGGTGGCGATTCAGCGACGACGCGCTCGCGCGTGTGCCGTCGAGTCTCGGTCGAGTCTCGCGCGCACGGCGGTTGTCGTATCGGCTGCCGCCGTCGCGACGTATGCGCTCGTCTACGCGTTCACGACGTGGCTCGGGAGTCTTGCCACGTGAGGCGCCCGCGCGGCGGCGCCGTCACGTTGCCCGGTCGCGTAGCGGGTACGTCCTCTTCGCCCGTACGTCATCAGGCCAATACGGTTCCAACTCGACTCCCAGTCCGTCGGCCACTCGGTTGACGTAGTTGAAGTACGCAACGACCTGGTTGGCATCCACGATGTCCCGGTCGGTCATGCCGAGGCGCCGAAGCGGATCGAGATCTTCGTTCCGCATGTCCCACGGGTGGAGGGTGAGTTTCAGTGCGTACGTGCAGAGGGAGCGCATCCGCTCGGACAACCGACCGAGATCACCGGAGACGACCGCCTCCGCGAGCGCCGGCTCACCGCTCTCTCGGGCGAGCGCGGCGCCATGGTGCACCACTCAGTAGTGGCAGTCGTTCGCGGCTGAGACGCACACTGCCATGGCCTCGCGTTCCGCCCGGGAAACGCCGGACGGACCGAACATGATCGTCCGGTACAGGAGAAGGTGCGCCTCCAGAGCCTCCGGATTCAGGCTATGCGAGGCGAGGATGTGATCGGCTGTCCGGGCTTCCGGCGACGTCTCCACCCAGGTCATGTTGCCTCCTCGCCGTCATCCAGGAAGAGCGCACGGCGTCGCGCTCAGCCCTGACCGAAGATCCGCGTGTCGGGGTGGAACGCGGCCCAATCGAACCACAGGCTGTCGATTCCCAGCTCCGGGACGAGCTGCTCGCCGGCGAGCGGGCCGGAGACGGCTCGGCCGAGGATGCTCCACACGCTCCCCGTCTCGACATCGACGATCCCGTCCTCGCGGGCCTCGAACGTCAGGACCCGACCGTCCGCCTCCGGCCGGTACGCGGCGATGGCGCCGACGTCGCGACCCTCCGCGATGTCGGCGGAGTCGAGTGCCGACATCGTGCCGGCCTTCCAGAACACGGCAACGGGGTCTCCATCGACCCGCTCCGTGACGACCGCCCAGCCGTTCACCGCGTTCTCTTTCACCGCGTCGTACGGGAACGCCACGACGTCGCCGGCTCGGGCGATGCCAAGCACTCGTGCCGTGGCCGGGAGCCGCGGGTCTGGCTCGCCGGTGAACAGGAACGGCTGATCGGTTCGGTCGTATCCCGCGTAGGGGTTGTCCCCGTACGGGCGCTCGTGACCGGTCTCCCGCGACAGCACGAGGGCGTCAGGATGCTCGGCCCGCCAGTCCCCGAATGACAGGATCCGCGCCGGGACGAACGTCAGCTGCTCTCCCGTGAGCTGACCGACGATCGCCTGCCCGGTTGCCTGCATCCAGTACGTCTCGGTCTCGCGGTCGTACATCACGAGGTTCGAGTTGTACAGCTTGCCCGACGTGCCGAAGTCGAGGAGTCGGCCGTCGATCGTCGGCCGCTCGAACGCGATCCCCGTGTTGCACAACGGGCAGTACGTTACGGTGACCGGAACGCCGCCGATCTCGTCGTTCACGATCTCGTGCCACGTCATGATCTGAAGGGGGTACGCCTTCGTCTCACCGGTCATCTCCACGACGAGGACCGGCTCCTGGTCGTCGAGGAACCGCGCGTCGCTCGCGACTACGAACTGTGGGTCGTCGATCGGCGGGATCCCGTCGGGCGGCGGGCCTCCGGAGATGATGTCGTCGGGGTTCACCAGCGGCTCGGGCGTGGACGCCGCCTCCCCGGGCGAGGAGCGACGGTCGTCGTCCTCCATCGACCGGGACGCGTCCCGCCCACACGCGGCGAGCGTCACCGCCAGAATCGCGGCCATCGTCAGCCACCGAGCCCGGATTGGCATCGTTTCCAATACGGACGCGATGTCCATGCTCTCGATTCCCCATCGTCCGCGGAATCGGCCCTCGCGGTCGAGCGTCCGATCCGGCGGGAAGCTATGAGCGAGTTCGACCTGTCGGCGTGGTGGGCTCCGCTCCTCGCGTTCGTGGCCGGCGTCGTCGCGTTCGCCTCGCCGTGTGTGCTGCCGATCGTCCCCGGCTATCTGTCGTTCGTCACCGCCGCGGGAGGAGGCTCCGCGTCCGCGACCCGAGGGGCAGACGTTCGTGCCCGGCGTGCACTCCCGGTGCTGCTGTTCGTTGCCGGGTTCTCCGTCGTGTTCACCTCGCTCGGCGCCT
>CALGFI010000131.1 GCA_937881155.1 uncultured bacterium
CCATACGGGCGAGTGGCAGGGCAAGCCCTACGTGGACAAGGGAACGATCGTCCGGCTCGAACCGGAGCGGTTCCTCGTCCACACGCACTGGAGCGATCTCTCCGGGTTACCGGATCGCCCCGAGCACTATCAGGAGGTCACGTGGGCGCTCGTCGAGCGTGACGGAACGACCGAGCTCACCGTGTCCGAAACGAACCTCCCGTCCGAGCAGGCCAAGGCCGTTTCCGAGACGAGCTGGACGACGGTCCTGGGCAACCTCAAGCAGTTGCTCGAGGGCTGACGCGGCGGGAAGGGGACCGAGATGGCGATGGAGCCACTTCCGCGCGTCGTAGACATCAGCTCGTACCGATCCACCCGATAATCCCGTTCGTGGGCCTCGTGCTGAACGGGCCTCGTGTCGTGCTTCGCCCGGCGCGGACCGACGACGTCGACGAGCTGCTGTCCATCCTTCGCGAACCCGAGGTTGCGCGCCGATGGGGACGGTTCGAGCGCACGGACGTCGAAGATAAGTTCGTGGGCGACGCGAAGGTCTTCGTCATCGACGTCGACGGCGACGCAGTCGGAGCGATCCAGTACGACGAGGAAGACGACCCGATGTATCGCCACGCGAGCATCGATATCTTCCTGACGACGTCGCGACACAACCAGGGCATCGGCTCCGAGGCGATCCGCGTTCTCGCCAAGCATTTGATCGCCGATCGGGGCCATCATCGGTTGACGATCGATCCGGCGGCGGACAACCACGCGGCGATCCGCTCGTACGAGAAGGTCGGGTTCCGCAAGGTCGGCGTGATGCGCTCGTACGAGCGTGGCCCCGACGGCATGTGGCACGACGGCCTGCTCATGGAGATGCTGGCGGACGAGCTCGTCCAACCCTGACGCGGACCGGGGTCACGCCTCCTCCGTGGTTGCAACGGATACGCTTCGCCCGTGCGACCCGTAACCGACGCGTTCCTTCTCAACATGGCCGAGGTCTCGGCCACGCTCATCGGCTTGTTCTTCGTGGGCGTGTTCTTCTACGTCGACTCTGGACTTCGACGGCTGGAACACGTTCGCGCCGTCTTCGAGCCTTACCTTCGAGCCGGGACGCGCATCACCCTGATCGTGTTCGCCATCCCGCTCAGCCTTTCGCTCTCGCTCGTCGCGCTCGATCTCGTCTGGAGCAGGATCCTGTTCGTCCTCCTGAGCGTGACGCTGATCGCCGCCAACGTCGACACGCTCGTTCGCATCGGCGCCGCAGCCCGGGCCACCGGCTCGCGCCTGTTCTTGGCGAACGAGATCTTCGCGACGGCCTTGACCGTCCTCCTCATCGTGCTGCCGTGGGTGCTCGGCGGCCTCCGTCCGACGCGCGAGGACCTCACGTGGGCGATCCTGCTGTCGTTCGCGGCCGGGTTCCTGAGCATCTGTGCGACGGTCATGTCCGTGTTCGACATGTCGCGCCTCGAGACGGTCGAGCGCCGGCAGTCGGTGCCGGACGGAACCCGCGATCGCCCACCAAGCCGGCCCGGCGCGTAACGGGGATTGGACCGCCGAGGGACATCGGTTCAGTATCGACGCGTTCCGTCCATAGAACGCACTCGAACGGAGGCAAACGAATGACCGAACAGGCCAAGCCCGGACCAGATCGGGAGCGTCCGAGGGCGCCCGCGCCGCCGCCGCCTCCGGCGTGGCGGAACTGGCTGCTCGTGGCCGGACTCGTCGCGTCGATCCTCTTCTTCTTCTTGCCGAGCATGGGTGAACCGGCCTCGACGGAGCTCAGCTACTCGAACTTCCTCTCGCGTGTGCGCAACGGCGACGTGAACACCGCGGTGATCGACGCGAACGGCGCGGTTACCGGAACACTGTCGGGCGGCGGGAACTACGAGACCCAGATCCCCACCGCGATCCAGGACCAACGGCTCGCGGAAGAGCTGGAGGCCAACGACGTCGAGATCACCGCAGAGGCGACGCCCGGAACGACGTTCCTCGGCGTTGTCTTCAGCTTCCTTCCGTTCCTGTTACTGATCGGCGTCTACCTGTACATCGGCCGGCGCGCACAGCGGCAGATCGCCGGTGGCGTCGGCGGCATCCTCGGCTCCCGAGCGAAGGTGTACGACGCCGAGGCGCCGTCGACGAGGTTCACCGACGTCGCGGGCTACGAGGGCGCCAAGCAGGAGATCAGCGAGGTCGTCGACTTCCTGAAGCACCCCGACCGGTACGCGAAGGCCGGCGCGATGGGTCCGCGCGGCGTCCTCATGGTCGGACCGCCCGGCACCGGGAAGACGCTCCTCGCGCGCGCCGTCGCAGGCGAGGCCGGCGTGCCGTTCTTCGCCATCACCGGTTCGGGCTTCGTCGAGCTGTTCGTCGGCGTCGGCGCGTCCCGCGTGCGTGACCTGTTCGCCGACGCGAAGAAGCGTGCCCCGGCGATCGTCTTCATCGACGAGATCGACGCCATCGGACAGCGACGCGGCGCCGGGTTCGCCACGAACGACGAGCGCGAGCAGACGCTGAATCAGCTCCTCGCGGAGATGGATGGCTTCGACCGTTCGACGGGCATCGTGGTGCTCGCGGCGACGAACCGGCCCGAGATCCTCGACCCCGCGTTGCTTCGTCCCGGCCGTTTCGATCGCAACGTCGAGATCCCGCTGCCCAACCAGAGGGAGCGAGCCGCGATCCTGGCCGTGCACTCGCGGGGGAAACCCATCGGGGACGACGTCGACGTCGACGCTGTCGCCCGGGCCACGCCGGGCTTCTCCGGCGCGGACCTCGCGAACCTGGTGAACGAGGCGGCGATCTTCGCCGTGCGAGGCGGACGCGAGCGGATCTCGGAGAACGACTTCTCCGAAGCGCGCGACCGCATCCTGCTCGGACGACGAGAGGCGTCGAACGCGCTGCTTCCCGAGGAGAAACGCGCGGTCGCCGTTCACGAGGCGGGACACGCGATCGTGGCGGCGCTCTCGAAGAACGCCGATCCGGTGGCGAAGGTGACGATCCTTCCGGCGGGACGTGCCCTCGGCGTGACCGAGCAGCTCCCGGAGAACGAGCGGCGGATCTACCCCGAGAGCTATCTGCGCGATTCGCTGGCGATCAGGCTCGGCGGGCAGGCGGCCGAACGGCTCGCCCTCGGCGAGATATCGAGCGGTGCCGCGAACGATTTGGCGGGCGCCACGCAGCTCGCAATACGGATGATCCGCGAGTTCGGGATGAGCCCGCGTCTCGGACCGATCGGTTACTCGGACGACGGCCCGCAGTACCTGGGGCCGCAACAGATCTCGTCCCGGGGGTACGCCGAGGAGACGCAGCGGCTGATCGACTCGGAGGTCGAGCGCCTGTTGAAGGAGGCCGATGAGCGGGCGGCGGAGCTGCTGCGGTCCCGCCGCGCGGCGCTCGACGAGGTCGTCGGCCTGCTGCTGGAGCGGGAGACGATCGACGGCGAGGACGTCATGGCCATCGTCGGCGGCACCGCGTCGCGCCCCAAGACCGTCGTCGTTCCGGAGGAGGCACCCAGCAGAACCTGACGGAATGCCCTCTCCGGCGAGACGGTTTTTCTGTTCGTGGAGAGGGAAGTTTCGTCCGCGCCGCCTGACGTTCGGCCGTCCGTCACCCTGACGCGAGATGATGCCGGGGTGACGACGTCCGCCGCGCCACCGATGTGCGCCGTCTGTGGGGAGCCGCTCTCCGAGCGCGCCCGGTTCTGCGCCAATTGCGGCGCGCCGGTCGAGACGTCGCTCGGGACCGACGAGCGGAAGATGGTCACGGTCGTGTTCGCCGACCTGGTGGACTCGACCGGCCTGGCCCAGCGCCTGGATCCGGAGCGCGCCCGCGAGGTGCTCGGACGCTTCTTCGACGTGGCCAGCGAAGAGCTGCTGGCACTCCGGGGCCGGCCCGAGAAGTTCATCGGCGACGCCGTGATGGCCGTGTTCGGGCTTCCCACCGTGCACGAGGACGACGCGCTTCGCGCCGTTCGGGCCAGCCTGGCCATCCGGGGCCGGATGGGAAGGCTCTCCGAGTCGCTGGAGCTGCCCCAGCCGATCGACGTTCACATCGGGATCGCATCCGGCGAGGTCGCCATGGGGATCGGCCCCGCCGGGCAGCTCCTGGTGACCGGACCGGTCGTGAATGCTGCGGCGCGCCTGCAGGACGCCGCGGATCCGGGGGAGGTTCTCGTCGGTGAGACGGCTTTCGCGCTCACCGATCCCGCGGTCAGCTACGGGCCTCGCCGGGAGATCGCGGCCCAGGGATTCGCCAGTGACCTGATCGGGTTCCCGGTCGAGGGGATCTCGATGCGGTCGCGGCGCCGAACGATCCCCTTCGTTGGCAGGGGGAGCGAGCTCACGATCGTCCGCGAGACCCTGTCGCGCGTTTCGAGCTCCGGTCGTCCGTCGCTGGTGACGGTCGTCGGCGAGCCCGGCATCGGCAAGACCCGCCTCGCCGACGAGATCGTCGCCGGTCTCGGCGACGACGTGACCGTCGCGCGCGGCCTGGACCGCGCGTTCTCCGACACGGCCACGTTCGCGCCTGCGGCGGCGATCGTCGGCGATCTGGCCGGGATCGACGAGGGCGATGCGCCCGACGTGATCCGTGTGAAGCTGCGCGAGCTCGTCGGATCGTCACTCGACGGCGCGGACGCCGACTCGACCGTCGAGAGATTGTCTTTGCTGTTCGGGACGGCCGAGCGTCAACAGGCGGCGTTCGGTCAGGCCGTGCAGGGGGGCACGATCGCATTGCTCCACGCGCTCACGCGCGACCGGACGTACGTGCTCGCCTTCGAGGACGCGCACACCTACAAGCCGGCGATGCTCGATCTGATCGAGCGCCTGGCGACCACGCCCCACGCCGGCCGGCGCCGCGTGATGATCCTTGTCCTCGCGCGACCGGAGCTGCTCGACAAGCGATCGACCTGGGGAGCGAGCCTCGTGAACGCGGTCACCATCCGGCTCGATCCGCTCACGATGGATGAGTCGATCGACCTCGTTCAGGAGGCGGCGGGCGGTCGCATCGAGGACGAGGAGGCGAGCCAGATCGCCGAGCGCGCCGGCGGCAATCCGTTCTTCATCGTCGAGACGACGGGGATGCTGCTGCCCGATGCGACGGGTGTGCCGTCGCATCGGGGGGCCATCCCGCCGACCGTGCACGCGGCCGTGTCGGCGCGCCTCGACGCGCTTCCGCCGAGGCTCCGTGATCTCGCGCGACGCGCGTCCGCGTTCTTCGTCTCGTTCGACCTGGACGAGCTGCTCGTCGTGGACCCCGGCGCGACCCGGGAGGAGATCGCGGCGCTCGAGGAGGCGGAGATCCTCGTTCACGAGGAGGGCAAACGCGCCACCAAGCGCTGGCGCGTTCGCCATACCACCGTGAAGGACGTGGCGTACGCGAGCCTTCCCAAGCGAGAGCGCGTTCGTCTGCACGAGGCCATCGCCGACCGGCTGCTGTCGACCGGTCATCCGTCGTGGGCCGCCGACCACCTCGAGCTCGCCGCCGTCGCGTCGCTCGATCTGTATCCGGACGACCGGGCGACGCCGGAGCGGGCGGCGGACGCGCTGGTCGCCGCCGGCGACCGAGCCAGGCGACGGATGGAAAGCCGTTCGGCGCTCGACTACTACGGGCGCGCGCTCGCGCTGAGCGGACCGGAGGACCGGTGGGGAGTTCGCGAGGCCCGTGCGCTGGCGGGGATGGGGGAGGCGCACTACTGGCTGGGTGAGTATCGCGCGTCCACCGACGAGTGCCGGCGTGCGGTCGAGCTCGGTACGGAGCTCGACGATCCGTTCACGCTCGCGCTCGCGCTGCGGTTCCTGGGCGACATCGCCATCAACGTCGAGGCGGATTTCGAGCAGGCCGAGGAGCTGCTCGACCGCTCGCTCCAGGCTGCCGAGCGGATGGGTGAACCCTGGGCGATCGCCCGCACGTTGCTGTTCGCGGGCTGGGTACCGTGGAACCGGAAGGATTTCGACGAGGCCGAGGCGATCTGGCGCCGTGCGCTCGACGTTGCGGACCCCGATGACGGGTGGTCGCGCGTTCGCGCGCTGAACTCGCTGTCGATCGGTCGCGACAGCCGAGGCGATCTCGACGAGGCCCTCAAGCTGAGCTTGGACGCGATGACGCTTGCCGAGCGGATCGGCGATCAGTTCAGCATCGCGATCACCTGCGTTCAGCGCGGTCGGGTGCTGGAAGACCTCGGCAGGTTCCGGGACGCGCTCCCGTGCGTCGAGCGCGGGATCACGATCTTCGAGGAGTTCGGTGCGCGATGGGAGCTCGCGGACGCCACCGCGGAGCGCGGCGACGTCCGCCGCGAGCTCGGTGATCTCGATGGCGCCGAGGAGGACCTCATGAAGGCCGTCCGCATCACCGAGGAGCTCGGAGACCGTCAGCTCGGGGGGTGGCTGTGGCGTTCGCTGGCCAAGGTGTCCGATCGCCGCGGCAACGAGCACGAGGCCGCCGAACGGCGGCGACGGTCACGCGAGGCCCAGACGTTTCTCGAGCGCTCGCTCGAGCGCGTCGCCACGTCGCAA
>CALGFI010000132.1 GCA_937881155.1 uncultured bacterium
ATTCTACCAATCGGGGGTGACGCAGGTGCCCGATCCAACCCCCTTTCCGCCGACACGCGATGACGCCGAACGCCTTGCGCTACAAGCCTTTCCTTGGTTCAGCGCGGACGACGACGTGCACTCGCGTCACCTCCTTCGAGCCGAGCGCAGCGTTGGCCTTGTTGCGGATCTCCGACGCGAGGAAACGCACCTGTGCGCCCCACGGTCCGTCGCTCGCGGCGACCACCAGAACGCCCGACTCCAGGCTCACCGGCGCGCATTCAGCGGCCAGTCGAGGGCCCACGACCGAAGGCCAGTCCACCAACAGCTGCCCGATGGGCACGCCACGGGCGAACGTGCGCTCGCGCATGAGGCCGTCGACGATGTCGCCGATCGTGCTGCCGTCCCGGGTTCGTTCGTCCTTTCGGTTCCGCCACCCCTTGCTGTGCGGCATCAGGACCGAGCCCGCAACGTTCCGCCTCGCACGTCCCAGACGCGATCGGCTTGCTCCGGCACGTGGCCTTCGTCCGCGACGGTGACGAACACCTGGTCGCGCTCGCCGAGCCGAGCGGCGACGCGGTGGCGGCGAGCCGGGTCGAGCGCCGAGAACGGATCGTCCAGGAGGAGGACCGGCCGCTCGCCCACCTCGAGCTCGACGGCCGACGCCAGGCCCAGCCGCAGGCAGAGGGCGGCCGCCCACGCCTCCCCGTGGCTCGCGAAGCCTCGTGCGCCGAGGTCGCGAACGGCTAGCGCCAGATCGTCTCGGTGCGGACCGACCAGGGTGGTCCGGCGAACGATCTCGTCCTGGCGGCGCGCCGCCAGCCGCTCGGCGAAGGTCTCCTCGAGCGGCTCGTCACCGACGTTGGCGGCGTAGTCGATGTCCAGGCCGTAGCCGGCGAGGTGCCGGTACTCCTCCCCCGCCGGCGGCGCCAGCCGCTCCACTCCCTCGCGTCGGAGCCGGATCAGCGCGCAACCGGTCTCCATCAGCTCGGCATCCCACGCCTCGAGCCCCGACGGCGCCCCCCGTCCTTCCCACTCCTTCAACAAGCGGTTCCGTTGACGGAGCGCCTTGTCGTACGCCGTGATCGCCGACTCCTTGAGCGGCCACAGGCTCCGAACGACGTCATCCATGAAGTCGCGCCGTTTCGAAGGATCGCCGATCACGATCACCAGATCGTCGGGGCCGAAGAACACGCCTCGCACCTGACGACGAACGTCCCGCTTCCGGCGTACGCGCGTGCCGTTCACCTGCACTCGGTTCGCGCCGCGGACCGGGATCTCGACCTCGACGAGGACGCGCCCCCCTCCGGTCTCGATCTCGCCGCGCGCATATGCCGCCTCGGCTCCGCGGCGAACGACCGATTCCGTCGACGACGTTCGCGGGGACTGCAGGAAGAACAAGAACGCCATGCCCTCGAGCGCATTCGTCTTTCCCTCACCGTTCGGTCCGACGAGCACCAGCAAGCCCGGCGCGAGGTCTCGAAGTCGCGTCTCGGCGTGATTACGGAAGTCCCGGATCTCCACCCAGGACAGATGCAACGCCGAACTAGCCGACGGGCGTTGGGAGCCGAACCGGCATGACGAGGTACGTGAAGTCGTCCGTTTCGCCGCGCACGACGCCGGGCTTCAGGCCGTCACGGACCTCGACATGGACGCTGTTCCCGATCGTCGCCGCGAGACCGTCCGCCAGGTAGTTGGGGTTGAACGCCGCGGTGACGTCTTCGCCCTCGTACTTCGACTCGACCGCTTCCACCGCCTGACCGAGATCCGGTGACGACGACGACAGCTTCACCCCGAGTGCGTTGAACTCGAGCCGTATCGGCGACGTGTCGCGTGCGAGGAGGCCGACTCGCCGAACCGCATCGATCAACTGCTGACGAGAACCGGTCAGTCGGTTCTCGTAGCGCTCCGGAAGCAGCTGCCGGTAGTTCGGGAACTCTCCGTCGATCAGCCGTGACGTCAGGGAGAGCTGCCCCAGGTGAAACGAGACCTGGCTCTGGTCGATGAACAGCTCGATGTCGCCCTTCTCGATCGCCTGCGCCGCGCGGCCGGCCTCGGTCATCGCACGTTCGGGCACGAGCGACTTCGCCTCACCGGATGCCGTCGCCACGAGCTCGCGGACCGCGAGCCGGTACGAGTCCGTGGCCACGAGTGTGATGCCCTCGCGGCTGACCTCGACGAGGACGCCGGTGAGCATCGGACGTGCCTCGTCACGTGACGCGGCACGAGCAACCTGTGCGACCGCCTCCGCGAACCGCTGGGCTTCGACGACGACCCGGGTACCCGTCGGCGGCTGGAGGGCCGGAAAGTCCTCCGCCGGCAGCAGGCGAAGCGCTCCCTCGTACGCGGCGCATCGGATGTGGGCCTGGCTCTGGTCGGATTCGAACTCCACCGGCGCATCGGAGAGGCTCTTGACGGTGTCGCCCAGCAGGCGGGCGGGCACGAGAGCCGTTCCCTCTTCGGCCACCTGAACCTCGATCGCCAGGCGGGCCGACACCTCGAGATCGGTCGTCGTGAGCGTGAGCGAACCCTCCGACGCCGCTTCGAGCAGGACCCCGGTCAGGGCCGGGATGCCCGGCCGGGAGGACACGCCGCGCTGAACGGTTTGGAGCGCCTCCGAGAGCGCATCACGGTCGCACCGGAACTTCACGTTTCCACCCCCTTGCTGCTTCTACGTGTTCTCTCTTTTACCTCTAGTAGTGGTAGGGGCTGGGGAAAACGGGACAACCCACCCATTTCCCGAGCGTAGCGGGCCCGTGTGACATGGGGACGCGGTGGGGGAAACGGTGCATGAAGGAGTCGGTGTCGTGGAGATCTCCCGGCCCGCTCCCGGACCGTGCACAACGTTTGCACGACGTGTCACGTACCCCGGGCCCGGTCTCGAACGATCCGCGACAGGTCCTGGACCTGGCGGTACGTGGTGCTCCGGGCGCGCATGTCGCGCTCGATCTTCAAGATCCCGTGGCGCGCGGTGGTGTGGTCGCGCCCGCCGAACGTGTCACCGATCTTCACGAGGCTCTGGCCGCTGCACTCGCGCATGAGGTACATCGCGACGTGCCGGGCGGTGGTAAGAGGCCGGGAGCGGTTCGGCGAGACGAGGTCCTCCACCGACAGCCCGAAGTACTTGGCGCTTTCCTCGAGGATCACCTGCGGCGGGATCTCCGCCTCGGCCTGGGGCAGAAGGTCTTCGAGGGCGTGCTCCGCGAGCTCGGTGGTGATGGCGTGGCCCGTCAAGTCGGACCAGGCAACGACGCGGACGAGCGCGCCTTCGAGCTCTCGGATGTTCTGGTCGAACTTGCTGGCGATGAAGTCGATCACGTCGTCGGGGACGTGGACGGCTTCTCGCTGCGCCTTGAGCTGAAGGATGGCGATGCGCGTCTCCAGGTCGGGCGGCTGGACGTCGACGCACAGCCCGATGCGGAACCGAGACTGCAGTCGCTCCTCCATGCCGAGCTCCTGCGGCGGACGGTCGGACGCGATGACGATCTGCCGCTCCTTCTCGTGTAGCGCGTTGAACGTGTGGAAGAACTCGGTCTGCGTCTCCTCGCGCTTGGCGAGGAACTGGATGTCGTCGACGAGCATGACGTCGACATCGCGATACCGCGCCGCGAACTGATACCCCTGTCGTTCCCGAACTGCCTTGATGAACTCGGCCATGAAGCTCTCGCTCGTGACGTATTTGACACGCAGTCGTGGCGAAAGCCGGTGCATCTGGTGGCCGATCGCGACGAGGAGATGCGTCTTGCCGAGTCCTACGCCGCCGTAGATGAACAACGGGTTGTACGCCTTGGACGGTGGGGCCTCCGCGACCGCCATCGCCGCGGCGTGAGCGAAGCGATTCGACGGTCCCGGAACGAACGCCTCGAACGTGTAGTTCGGGAAGGGAAGGCCGGGTGCTCCCCGTCCCTCGACGGGAGTGTGAACCGGCGACGCGGGCGCCGACGATCCGGCTTGGGCCGCAGGCGATTCGGGGGGTGCCGCGCGGAAACGGATCCGTACCGGAAGGCCCAGCGCTTCTGTTGCCGCGGTCCTGATCAGATCCGCGTAGTTCTTCGCCAGGCGGTCCTTGACGTACTCCGATGGCGCGAGGACCTCGAGGACACCGTCATGCAGTCGTGTCGCTTCGACGCCCTGGAACCACATGGAGAACGAGCTCTCCGGGAGTTCCCGGCGAGCGCGCTCGACCACGCGAGTCCACGTGGTCTTGGCGGCTTCCTCGTATGATGCGACGGCCATACTTCTCCACAGGGCCTTTCCACAAGTGTGGAAACCTCGTGGGGGAAGCGCGAGGCGTCGTGCGGGGAGATGCACGCGCCGGTGAAGCCCGCGGACTATAGCACCGAGGTTTTTCACATCGCTCGTCCTCGGGAGGCTTTTGGCGCACTTCTTTCGGTTGCGATCGGCGACCGCGCCCGCCGGTATACTTCGAGTTCCTGCCGACGGCAGGAACTCTCACGTAACGAGCGGTTCCGAAGGGCGACCCCATGTCGAAGCGCACATTTCAGCCGAACAATCGGCGGCGGTCCAAGCGCCACGGCTTCCGGCTCCGCATGCGTACGCGCGCCGGCCGGACGATCATCGCCCGTCGTCGCGCGAAGGGCCGCTCTCGACTGTCGGCGTAACGCGGGTTCGCTCACCACGGGTACATCCGACGTCGGTCGCGTCCTCGCGACGGGCAGGGCGTTCCACGGAAACCGGGTGGTACTGTTTGTCGCTCCCGGCACGGGGAAGGTTGCATTCGTGGCTGGACGCCGCGTCGGGCGGGCGGTCTTGCGCAACAGGGCCCGGCGCATCATGCGGGCCGCGTGGCGGGAGCTCGCGCCCACGGTCCCGGTTGGCTACGACGTCGCGTTGGTCGCTCGAGGCAATATCCAAGGAGCGCGCTCGCGCGACCTGGTGACGGAGGTGGACGAGCTGCTCTCTCGCGCCCGGGTGACGCGTTCGTGAGGTACATGCGGGCGGCGCTCTGGGCTTCCGGAACGCCGGTACGGGTGGTCCTGATCGGTCTCATCCGCCTGTACCAATTCACGCTGTCGGGGTGGCTCGGGGGGCAGTGTCGCTTCTACCCCAGCTGCTCGAACTATGCGGCGGAAGCGATCGCCCGTCACGGTGCCCTTCGGGGGGTCGCCCTGGCGACGTGGCGACTGGCGCGGTGCGGCCCGTTCACGGCGGGCGGTGTGGATCACGTGCCCGGGGCGCGACGCGCGCGTGGGATGTATGACTCTGTCATACGCAAGGCCGCTCCGCAGTGATCGCGTGGGCGCCGTGGCAGGCGCTGCTCGACGGCCTCGGATGGGTCCTCGCCGAGATCTACGACGTGATCGGGAACCTCGGGGTGACGATCATCATCCTGACGCTCGTCATCCGGCTGATCTTGTTGCCCCTCGGGATCAAGCAGGTGCGGTCGATGCAGCACATGCAACTCGTCCAGCCGAAGGTGAAGCAGATCCAGCAGAAGTACAAGCAGAACCGGCAGCGTCAGCAGGAAGAGATCATGAAGCTGTACAAGGAGTACGGGGTCAACCCGTTCTCCGGCTGCTGGCCGGTCCTTCTTCAGTTCCCC
>CALGFI010000133.1 GCA_937881155.1 uncultured bacterium
CCCGGTCGACGAGTCCGGCGCACGCGTGCAGGAGCGTGGTCTTCCCTGCGCCGTTCGGTCCGACCACGCAGGTCCACGAGCCCATAGGGACGTCGAGCGAGACGTCGCGAAGGACCTCGCGGCCCCCGAGGCGGACGGCCAGCTCGTGCAGACGCAGGGCACTCGTGGCGACCGCCGTCACGTGAGCCTCGCCGCGCTTCGACGAAGCGCGAGCAGGAAGAACGGCGCCCCGACGAACGCCGTAATCACGCCGATCGGTATCTCGGCCGGCGCGACGACGGTCCGCGCCAAGACGTCGACCAGGATCACGAACGACGCCCCGAACAGGACCGACAGCGGCAACACACGGCGGTACGACGTCCCCGAGAGCAGCCGAACCGTGTGCGGCACGATGATGCCGACGAAGCCGATCAGTCCCGCGACGGAAACCGCGGCGGCCGTAGCCAGCGACGCGGCGACGACGACGATTGTCCGGAGCCGACCGACGTTCAAACCGAGGCTCTCGGCTTCGAGGTCGCCGACCTCGATGACATCGAGCAGCCGGCGCACCGTCCATAGCGTCGCAACCGACAGGAGCACCGAGGGCAGTGCCATCCGCACGTCGTCCCATCCGGCCGTGCCGAGCCGACCGAGGATCCAGCTGTACACCTGCCGCAGCGTCTCGGACCGCTGTTGCTGGATGAACGTCTGCACCGCCGTGAGGAAGGACGCGACCGCGATCCCGCCGAGCACGAGGCTCGTGGCCGAACGACCGCCCAGCGCCGAACGGCCCAGCGAATACGCGAGGCCGACCCCGCCGATCGCCCCGGTGAACGCGGCGAGCGGCACGGTCACGGCGAACGCATCCGACGGCCCGAACGCGACGGAGATCGTCGCTCCGAGGCCGGCCCCGGCGGCGGCGCCGAGCAGGTAGGGGTCGGCCAACGGATTGCGGAACACGGCCTGGTACGCGGCGCCCGAGGCGGAGAGCGAGGCGCCGACCAGTGCCGCGACGACGACTCGGGGCAGCCGCAGGTTCGCCAGGATCGCTGCGTCCTGATCGGAAACCGACGTCGCGCCGCCGAACGACACGGCCCACCGCAGAACGTCGCTCGGCGAGATGTGAACCGGGCCCACGAGGATCCCCACCACGATCGAGGCAACCAGGACGGACGCCCCGATCGCCACGGACGACGCCCTTCTCATGCCGCCTCCGCCTCCACGTCGGAGACGGCATCGGCGATCGTCCGTAGGTACTCGACGATTCGAGGACCCCACCGCGATGCGACGTCGTCGTCGAGCGGGACGACGTCCCTCCTTCGAACGGCGGTGATGCTGTTCCATCCCGGCCGTTCGGCGACGGTTGCCGGCGACTGCCCGCAGCACTTCGTGTCGGCCAGGAAGATCAGATCCGGATCTGCGCGGATCACGTACTCGGCGGAGAGCTGCGGATAGCCGCCGCCGCCGTCGGCTGCGTCCGCGATGTTCTCCAGGCCGACGAGGCCGTAGAGCTGACCGATGAACGTCTGCGAGGTGACGGAGTAATAGGTGTCGTCGAGCTCGTGATAGAAGGTGAGCGGCGGCTGCGGCATCTCGACCGACGAAACGATCGAGTCGACCTCGGTGCGCATGTCGTCGACGACGGCCGTCGCTGCTTCGGCGTTGCCCGTCGCCCGCCCCAGCTGTTCGAGCTGCTCGTACGCGTCGTCGAGCATCGTGGCGGCCGGTAGCAACATCGTCGTGATCCCCAGGCCCTCGAGGGTCGACCCCAGGTCGCCAGGCTCCGTCGAGTACACGACGAGGTCGGGCTCGTAGGACGCGATGGCCTCGACGTTCGGCTCGAACCCGGACAGCTCCGTCGTCGGAGCGTCGGGCGGGAAGTTGGACTGGTCGTCGACGGCGATCACCTGATCGTCCGCGCCGATCGCGAACAGCATCTCGGTGGCCGTCGGCGACAGCGAGATGATCCGCTCGGGGCGTTCGTCGATCGTGACGTCGCCGTTCGCCGTCGTCAGCGTGACCGGGAACGCGGCCCCGGTAGACGGCCCCGTCGATTCGCGACCGGCTTCACCGTCCGACGCGCACGCGGCCGCCGCCGCCGCGACCGAAGCAACCAACAGAACGAGACGTCGTCCCATGCGTCCTCCTTCCGATCGGAGAGCGCGATGGGAACCGGGTCGAACCGCCCACGAACCGCCCTTCCGTCGAGGACCGTCATCCGCGCCACGGAGGAGGCGACCCGACTCGTCCCCCGGAGCGGGGGCTTCACGGTTGCGCGACAGTGCCGGATTCGAACCGGTCTTCGCTTGACTCCGCAGCACTCGAGCCCGTGCTCGAGCGAGCGAGTTCTAACACCGTGACGCCGAGGCAGCAACAGAGCAGGACTTACCTCGGCATCACCGAAGGTACGAGCGGAGTTCCAGCGAACCGATCGAGCAGCGCGAGGTCGAGACCTATTCCACGAGCCCGCTGCGGATGGCGATCGCGACGGCCTGAGCGCGGTCGTTGGCGCCGAGCTTCTCGAAGATCCGCTCGAGGTGCGTCTTCACCGTGTGCGGGGAGATCCCCAGGTCGTGGGCGACCTCCTTGGTCGTGGCCCCGTATGCAACCTTCTGGAGGATCTCCTTCTCCCGACGCGACAGCGGCGGGGACTCCACGCGCTTCTCGGCGAGCTGGACCTCCTCGATGAATGCTCGAGTGAGCTGGGGGTGGATCACGGCCTTGCCTTCAAGGGCCAAGCGGGCGGCGTTCACGAGCTCGTCCGCGGACGCGTCCTTCAGCAGGTAGCCGGAGACGCCGGCCTGGATCGCCTCGGAGATCGAAGCGCGGGACTCGTCGACCGTGAACAGGATGACCCGTGTCGTCGGCGAGGCTTCCCGAATCGCCTTGGTCGCCTCGATCCCGTTCATGCCGGGCATCCGCACGTCCATGAACACGATGTCCGGGCTGAGCTCGCCGACTTTGATGACGGCGTCCTCTCCGCTCTCTGCCTCGCCGACGATCAGGACGTCCTTCGCCAGATCCAGGGCGGCGTGGAGCCCTTCCCGGGTGACGGGATGGTCGTCCACGATGAGCACGCGGATCCTCTGTTGTTCGTCGCTCATGTGTTGTTCGTCGCTCATGGAGCTCACGGAATAGTCGTTGGCCGAAGAGCGTCCATAGGATAGAGGCAGAAGTCCGCCGAAGGAACGAGGATGTACGTGGACGAAACCCGCGAATCCGTGATGGATGCCGATCAGGGCAGCGTGGCCGACGCCGGGGACGCCGACCGTGCCAACGGCGAGGGCTTGTCCGAGGACCGGGTCCTCGATGCTCTCAAGCACGTCGTCGATCCCGAGTTGGGGATCAACATCGTGGACCTCGGCCTCGTCTACGAGGTGGATATCTCGCAGGAGGGTTACGTGCACGTCGAATACACGCTGACGACCATGGGCTGTCCGATCGGACCGCTGATCGAACAGCAGATGCAGTCGTTGATGGCCAACGTGCCTGGCGTGTCGGGCTTCGATGCCGAGATGGTCCTACGGCCCCCGTGGAGCCCCGAGATGATGTCGGAAGAGGCCAAGGCCGCCCTGGGCTACTTCTGAGGAGCCGCCCGGGCGGTCGCCTCGGGCGACGGCCGTATTGACACTCGCGAGGCCCGACGATTGACTCGCACCTGCAATTCCTAGTTCGCGAGTCGGAAATCGCTTCGCGGAAGGAGTGGGCATGGCCGGATACAAGAACCCCGATGCGCTCGTCGAGACCGACTGGCTCGAGGCGCACCTGAACGACGAGAACGTCAGGGTCATCGAGGTCGACGAGGACACCTCCGCGTACGACAAGGGGCATGTCTCGGGTGCGGTCGGATGGAACTGGAACAGCGACCTGCACACGAAGGTCGGACGCGACTACGTCAGCCGGGCGGAACTTTCGGAACTGCTCTCGCGGGCAGGCGTCGGCGATGACACCACGGTCGTGCTGTACGGCGGCAACAACAACTGGTTCGCGGCGTACGCGTACTGGATCCTGAAGCTTCGCGGGTTCGACAACGTGAAGCTCGTCAACGGCGGCCGCAAGAAATGGGAGTTGGAGAGCCGGGAGCTCACGCAGGATGTCCCGTCTTACCAGCTCACGGGCACCACGCTGACGGCGCCCGAGCGAGACGAGATCCGAGCGCTCCGTGACCAGGTGCTATCGAAGCTCGCGGACGCCACGTTCGTGGACGTTCGCTCGCCCGAGGAGTTCCGGGGGGAAAGGCTCGCGCCGGATCACCTGCCGCAAGAGCAGGCACAGGTACCGGGACACATCCCCGGTGCGGCGAACGTTCCGTGGGCGAAGGCCGCGAACGAGGACGGGACGTTCAAGAGCGCAGACGAGCTGCTAGCTCTCTACGAGGCGGAGGGCGTGTCCGACGACCGGGAGATCATCGCGTACTGCCGGATCGGCGAGCGGAGCTCGCACACGTGGTTCGCGCTGACCGAGCTGCTCGGTTACACGAACGTCAAGAACTACGATGGCTCGTGGACCGAGTACGGCTCGCTCGTCGGGGCGCCGGTCGACAAGGCGTAGTCGGCTCGACGAACGCGACGCCGCCGCCACGGCAGGCGTAGTGCAACGGGTGGGTGGGTAGCATCCGTTCGATGAGTTTCGACCGTGCCCGGCGCGTGGCCACGTTCGTGTTGGCGGCTGCGATCCTTGCCGTCGGGACCGCGTGTGATACCGACGCGGCCATCTCGGACCTGGAACGCTCGGCCGACGACGCGCTCGACGCACTGGGCACCGTGCGCGATCGGGTCGAGGAGGCGGCGCAGCCGATCGTCGACGAGATCAGCGCCGGCATCGATGACATCTCCGCCGAGCTCGATCGCGCCGCCGACCTGTCCGGAGAGCGTGCACGGGAGGCGTATCGGGAGCTGGAGCGCCGCGCTGCCGAGCTCCAGGCCGATGCCGAGGCCGCGGGCGAGGACGCGACGGGCGAGGCCCGGCAGGCGTGGGAGGAGCTCCAGGACGCGCTGGCCGAGCTCAGGGCGCAGATCCAGGAGGCCATGGAGCGGGGTTGACCTCGGCCTTCGAGAACGGTGGAGTCCCAGGCTCCTGACCTGCGGAAACGCTTTGGCCGTAATCCGATCACGCCGATAGACTTTGGTCGTCGGGCGCGGGTATCCTGGGATGCGACGGAACCCGCCATCCGAGGCAGTCGGAAAGGATTTGTCCGTGGCCGTCAGCCAGGAAGAACACCTCAAGGAGCTCTCCAAGGGCTATCGCTTCGACTGGAAGGATCCTTCGCATTCGGTCTTCGAGCCGAAGAAGGGTCTGGATGCGCGCGTGGTCGAGGAGATCTCGGCGCTGAAGGACGAGCCCGACTGGATGCGCAAGTTCCGGCTGAAGGCGTTGAAGCACTTCGAGCAACGCCCGATGCCGTGGTGGGGCGCCGACCTCTCCGGGATCGATTTCGACGACATCTATTACTTCATTCGCTCGACCGAGAAGCAGGCGCAGACCTGGGACGAGCTGCCCGAGGACATCCGCGGGACGTGGGACAAGCTCGGGATCCCGGAGGCGGAGAAGAAGTTCCTCGGCGGCGTCTCTGCCCAGTACGAGTCCGAGGTCGTTTACCACAAGATCAAGGACGAGCTCGACGCGATGGGCGTCCTGTTCACCGACATGGACACGGCGCTCCGCGAGCATCCCGACATCGTGAAGGAGTACTTCGGGACGATCATCCCGCCGAACGACAACAAGTTCGCCGCGCTGAACTCGGCCGTGTGGTCGGGAGGCTCGTTCATCTACGTGCCGCCCGGCGTGCACGTCGACATCCCGCT
>CALGFI010000134.1 GCA_937881155.1 uncultured bacterium
TCACGGCGACGAAGACGACCATCGCCCGCGCGACGAGCTCGTTGACGTGCCGCAGAAGCAGGTACAGGGCCATCGCGGTGAACAGGAAGAACGTGGCCTGCACGAGGTCCGCGGCGAAGCCGGCTCGGAACAGCGTGGCCGACTCGCGGATGTTGGCCGCCGTAGCCGCCGGGTCACCGAGGTCGATCAGGCGGTCCCGCACGTAGAGCTCCGCGAACCCGCCGAGCACCGCCACCACTAGGTAGAGGAGCCCGCGATCCTGGCGAGCCTTCTCTCGGAGTTCATCGACACTCGCTCCTCTCTCTCTCACAGCCGCCGACTCTGGCGAGGTGTACGCCGTACACCAAGCTGGCGCTACCCTAGGTGTACGGCGTACACTCTGTCAAGCCCGGACGGCCCGAAGTCCGCAGGCCTTTCGGAAGGGGGCGTGCCGGTGGCCACGAAAATCGACGAACGCTCGCGGACCCGCGAGCCGCTGAGCCGGGAGCGGATCCTCCGCACCGCCGTTGCCGTGGCCGACAAGGGCGGCGCCGAGTCGCTCAGCATGCGAAGGATCGCCCAGGAGCTCGGGGTCGTTGCGATGGCGCTCTACAAGCACGTGGCGAACAAGGACGAGCTGCTCGACGGGATGATCGACGCCGTGATCGGCGAGATCGACCCGCCGATCGAAGGCGCCGACTGGAAGACGGCGATGCGCGAGCGCATCCTCTCGGCACGCCGGGCGCTCCTCCGCCACCCGTGGGCGTCGCAGGTCATCGAGTCACGCGCCGAGCCGACGCCGACCATCATCGGCTACATGGACTCGATGATGGGCATCTTCATCTCGGGCGGGTTCTCGGTGGACCTGATGCATCACGCGATGCACGTGATGGGGAGCCGGATCCTCGGCTTCTCGCAGGAGCTCTTCGACGAAACGTCGAGCATGCCCGCCGACGAGGCGATCGCGATGTGGGCTCAACTTGCCGACCGCTATCCGAACATCGCCGCACTCGTGGGCGAGATCTCAGGCGGCGACATCTCGCACGACGAGGGCTCGGTCGTCGGCGGCGGTTGTGACGATCAGTTCGAGTTCGAGTTCGCGCTCGACCTGATGCTGGACGGCCTCGAGCGGCTTCGTTCCGCGCCGACCCCGCAGCCTGCCGGTTCTACAGGCTGACGCCCCGTCCTGCTCTCGCCGGAAGGGGATGACCGAGGAACGGTGTGCGAGGCGCGTCCGGATCGTTCGTGTCCCGCAGCTCGTCCTGGGCGAATGACCGCATGCCGACGTCGAACGGCACCTCGGCGCGGAAGCCGAGCTCGGACGCTGCACGCTCCGGTGACGCGAACACGTGACGGACGTCGCCCAGTCGGAACCTCCCCGTGACGACCGGCTGCGGGGCGCGCGGGCCGAACGCGGACGCCATGGCCGTCGCCATCTCGCCGATCGTGTGCGGCGTCCCGCTCGCGACGTTGAACGGACCGCTCGCCGGCGGGTCGCCCGTGAGGGCGAGTGCGTTCGCCCGCGCGACGTCGCGCACGTGGACGAAGTCGCGGAGCTGACGCCCGTCCTCGAAGACGGACGGCGGCCGGCCGGCGGCGAGGGCGCTTCGGAAGATGCCGGCCACGCCGGCGTACGGCGTGTCCCTCGGCATCCGCGGGCCGTAGACGTTGTGGTAGCGAAGCGCGATCAGCTCGATCCCCGTCTCGCGTGCGAACGCCGAACACAGGTGCTCCTGATGGACCTTCGTCGCCGCGTAGACGCTGCGTGGATCGACCGGCGCTTCCTCGCCGACGGCGAGCGGCACGAGGTCGCGTTCGCATTCGGGACACACAGGATCGAACGCACCGGCCTCGAGACGCTTTCGTTCCCTCGGCGCCGGTCGCACGTCGCCGTGCTCCGAGCACCGGTACCGACCCTCGCCGTAGACGACCATGCTGCTCGCCAGCACAAGTCGCCGAACGGAACGGGTGCGATACATCGCCGCCAGCAACGCCGCGGTCCCCACGTCGTTGTGCGAGACGTACTCGGTGACGTCGGCTGGATCGACCCCGAGACCGACCATCGCGGCGTGGTGGGAGACGGCGTCGACGCCCCGGAGGGCATGCTCGACCACGTCGACGTCGCGCACGTCGCCGCGGATCGGCTCGACGCCGGGTCGTCCCTGCTCCGCGGCGACGTCCAGCACGACCGTCTCGATGCCTCGGTCGAGCAGCGCGTCGACGACATGCGAGCCGATGAACCCTGCGCCGCCCGTTACCAGGACCCGTTGGACGCTCACCACGGCCGCGTCACCACGATCTCCAGGGCGACGGCGGCAGCCACGTTGACCGCCAACCACGCGCGTCGGGTGTTCGACGGCAGCATCGCCGTCGCCGTCAACACCCACGGCACGAAGGGCAACCAGATCCGCTCGACCTCCGCCTTCGACATGCCCGAGGCGTTCGCCAGGGTCACTGCGACCAAGGCGCCGACGACGAGCGTCCACACGTGTGCCGCTCTCGACCATCTCGCGAGCGCGGCGATCGCGGCAGGTCCGAGGACGATCGCGAACGCGGCGAGGTTCGCGACGACGAAGTAGTGGTACGGGCGGGTGCGCGCCACGCTCTGCAGATACTCCACGCGCGTTGCGAGCAGACCGTCGACCCACCAGAACCCCGCGGCGAGGAACGCGACGAAGATCGGGGCCGCGCCCACCACCGCGATGCCGATGACGTCGACCGAGCGGCGCCGCGCCGCGACCGCGAGCGGGATCGCCGCGAGCAGCACGAGGCCATAAGAAAGGAATGCCAGGACGCCGAACAGGAACCCTCCGCCCGCGGCGAGGGGCACCCACCCCTTGCGGCGTCCGGTGGCGAGGACCACGAGCGCTACCGCCCAAGCCCCCACCCCGAGGAACAGTGCGTCCCCCGATGACGCCAGCGTGACCGCCGCAGGCGAGAACGCAAGGAACGGTGCTGCCGCCCTCGCGGCGTCCTCGCCCGAGACGTCACGAACCGCGATGAGGACCGCCGGCATCGCCGAGGCCCCGAGCAGGATCTCGATCGCGGCGAACATGGAAGGACCACCGCCGAGCCGGTCGAGCCACCAGGCGACCAGCGCCATCCCGGGCGGATGCGCTCGGACGTGCGTCGTGAACGTGTCGATGCGGTCGACGAACGTGCCGAGGAACGTGAGCGGATCGTGGATCAGCGGCACGGACGCGAGGTAATCCCTCGGGCTCGACGGCGATCGCACGAGCCCGAACGCGCCCTCGGTGAGGCCGAGCGCGACCGCCCACGCCGCGGTCCCGGCGAACGTGGCCACGAGGACCCATCGCCACGGCGCCCGCGCCGCGACCCTCGGCGCCACGACGATGGCGACCGGCACGAGCGCGAGTGCTCCGATGCCCGCCCACGAGAACCGTGGGTCGAGCCGACCGACGAGCGGCGGCAGGTTCATGAAGAGCCGATGACCGTCAGCCTGCAGTGCGCGGCCCCACGCATTGACGACGATGACGAGCAGGGCCGCGCCCGCGACCGCCGAGACGGACGCCCAGGGCACGCGATCGCTCCACCGGTCCGCATCACGATCGACGCTGACGTTCGAACCCCTGCGACGCGTCGTGGCGAGGCTCACGATCTCCCTCGCGCCAGCCGGCGAACCGCGATCGCGACGGCGGCCGCGCCCCAGACCACGCCGAGCGAAACGAGCAAGCCCGCCGAGTAGTCGCGCGGCAGCAGCGACGCGTTGTCGCCGCCCTCGCCGAGCAGCGGCGGGAGCGCCACGAGCGCGAGCGAGCCCGAGACCACTGCCGCGACGAACACGACCGTGCGGATCCACGTCGACAGGTTCGATCCGATCCGTCCGGCGAGTGAGACCGCCGGGTCGAACAGGACGTCGTGGGCCACCGCGAT
>CALGFI010000135.1 GCA_937881155.1 uncultured bacterium
TCGTTGCCGTAATAGGCACGCACCGTCCCCGACTCCTGCTGCATCCGGAGCCAGTCGGCGGCCTCCCGCCACTCCTCCGGCCCGGACGTCTCGGGGTCGATCCCCAGGTTGATCATCACCCAGTCCGGCATGTCGCCCTCGAGCATGCCGACGCTGTCGGTTCCGACCTTGTCGGGGTTGGAGAGGTCGTCCATACTCGTGATCTCGCCGTTCACGAGCTTGCGGTTGACACCGATCCCCGTGACCCCGGACTGCCACGCCATCCCGTGCGAGTTGCCGGGGTCGTAGAAGGGATCCTTCGCCCAACTCGCGGCATTCGCGTCGAAGTTCGGACGGCGGTCGGGGTCGAGCGGATAGATCCAGTCGTTCACGACGAGAGCGTTGAAGTAGCGGCCGTTTGAGAGGACGATGATGTCCCAGCCCGTGTCGTCACCGGCCGCGAGGAGCGGCTGGATCCTGCCGAAGAACTCGGCGTTGTCGTTGATGACGTCCTCGTAGTTGACCTGGATGCCGGTCTCCTGAGCGAACCTCCGCAGCGTCGGGTGGAACACCTCGCCCTCGTTGTTCTTGGACTGATCCAGGTAGAAGGGCCAGTTCGCGAAGTTGATCTGGTCGCCGGGCTCACCCGCGTAGATCTGGCCGATGTCGAACCCGTTGCCGCCGTTCCCGCCGTTGCCCGCACCGGTCCCGCCGTCGCCACCACAGGCCGCGAGGAACGAGGCCAGACTGAACCCGGCGATGCCGGTTCCGGCGCCCTTGAGGACGCTCCGCCGGGTCAGGCGCCGGCGAATCACCTCCTGCATCATCGTGGGATCGACGATCCGTTCGTCCCGATCGCTCATTCCTCTTCCTCCTCCAACGAAAGCCCTTCCTGAGGGAGCACCGCGAACGTGTGCTCGCGCTGCCATGAAAGACGTACGCGCTCGCCGGGCGTCGGAGCTGGATCGGTGCCGAGGTTCTGTACCCAGACGGTCATCTCGTGCCCGCCCGGGCCTTCGACCTTGTACTGGTGGCTGACCCCGATATAGGTCGACATGCGAAGCAGCCCGGTCACGGAGTTCGAGCCGGCCGCGGGCTCGGGACCGTTCTCGGGCGCAATCGTGATCTTCTCCGGCCGGACACCAACGAGGACGTCGACGCCGGTCTGGAACGGTGCGCGATCCGACGGCATCTGCACGACGTCGCCCCCCTGCAGCCGGACCGACGACGTGCCGTTCCGCTGCTCCTTGAGCTCGCCCTCGATCAGGTTCGACGCGCCGAGGAACGCGGCCACGAACTGCGTCTGGGGGTTCTCGTAGACCTCTTCGGGGGGTCCTATCTGCTCGATCCGCCCGTTGCGCATCACGGCGAGGCGATCAGACATCGTCATCGCCTCCTCCTGATCGTGCGTCACGTAGATGAACGTGATGCCGACCTCCTGTTGGATCCGCTTCAGCTCGAGCTGCATCTGCTTGCGAAGCTTCAGGTCAAGCGCGCCGAGCGGCTCGTCGAGCAGGAGGACCTGAGGCTCGTTCACGAGTGCCCGCGCGAGCGCGACCCGTTGCTGTTGACCTCCGGACATCTGACCGGGTTTGCGCTTGTCGAAACCCTCCAGGTCGACGAGCTTCAACGCGTTCCGCACGCGCGCGTCGATCTCGTCGTGCGGCACCTTCCGGCGCCTGAGGCCGAACGCGACGTTCTCGAACACGTTCAGGTGCGGGAACAGCGCGTACGACTGGAAGACGGTGTTGACGTCGCGCCGGTGAGGCGGCTGGTCGGTGACGTCGCGGCCGCGGAGGTAGATCGTGCCGCGTGTTGGCTCCTCGAACCCGCCGATGATCCGAAGCGTCGTCGTCTTGCCGCATCCCGACGGTCCGAGCATGCTGAAGAACTCGCCGACGGCGATGTCAAGGGACAGATCGTCGACGGCGATCGTCTCGCCGAAGTCCTTGGTCACACGCTCCAGCCGAACGTCGACCTCGGCCAATGCGCCTCCCTGGTTTCGACGCCGCGATGGATCCGGCGTCGTTCGGACCGCGATTATGACGTATTACGCCGCACCGACGGACCTCGGATGCCCCGAGTCGCCGAGGCGTTGCGTCAGGAAGCGCCCGGCGCCCGATCCCGACGGGCGGGGCGTGGGGGCGTCCGATCCGCGCGGGCGGCCACCGCGGAGACCGGCGTTCCGGCTCCGTTCCCGTCTACGGGCCGATCGCTCCCCCGCGGAGAGCGGTCGCGGATGAGCTTGGGGAGGACGGCCGCGACGATCACCGCAGCCCCGACGATCGCGCCCACCAGCAACGTGCCGTCGATGAAGGCGACGACCAGCGCGGAGCCCGAGATGAGCGCGCTCCACAGATACATCAGCAACACCGCCTGACGGTGCGTGTGGCCGATGTCCATCAATCGGTGATGGATGTGCTCCTTGTCGGCGTGCCCGATGCCGATGCCGCGCCGCATCCTCCGGATGATCGCCAGCACGACGTCGAGGAGCGCGATCGACAGGACGAGGAGCGGCAGCGTGATGGGGATCACGATCGCGGCCAGCGCGCCGCTCGTTTCGTCCGGGGGTCCGTTCAGGTTCCGCACGGCGCCCGAGATCGTCGCGACCGCCAGTACCAGCCCCAGTAGAAGCGCGCCCGAATCTCCCATGAAGATCTTGGCGGGGTAGAAGTTCCAGGGAAGGAAGCCGATGGCGGCGCCCGCGGCGATCACCGCGAGCAGAGCCGCAGCCGAGGCCTCGACGTTGCCCGCCGGGTTGCCCTCCGGCCACGCGATGTAGGTGAAGAAGGCGATCGCGGCGATGGCGACGATCCCGGCCGCGAGCCCGTCCAGCCCGTCGATCAGATTGACGGCGTTCACCATCAGCACCACCCAGATGATCGTGAGCGGCACGGCGATGTCCGGGGAGAGTGAGAGCAGCCCCTGGCCGGGGAAGTAGAACCAGATGAACTGCACGCCGATCAGCACGAGCACGCCGGCGATCAGCACCTGACCGGCGAGCTTGCCGAGCGCCGACACCCCTCGTGTGTCGTCGATCACGCCGAGCACGACGATCGCCGTGCCGGCCAATGCGACGGCGTCGAGATCGGAACCGGTGTCGAACAGATGTCGAAGGAACGGAACGAACCTCGAGGCGATCAGACCCGCGGACAGACCGATCCAGATGCCGATACCACCCGCCGTGGGCGTCGGCTTGGGATGCACCTTGCGATCGGACGGCCGGTCGATCCACCCGAGGCGGCTGGAGAGGGCTCGAACGAGCGGCGTGACCGCGAACGTGACGATCGCCGTGATCGCGAAGACGAGCAGGTAGGAGCCCACCTCCGGCGATGCTACCGCCTGTCGTATCGGCGGCGCCCGACGCGTGGGGCTCGGCGGCTAGCCCGGATAGACGGGGAAGCGGTTCATGAGCTCGCCGACGCGAGCGCGGCACTGCTCCTTGACGCGGCCATCGGTCCGGTTCCGGAGCGCCTCGCCGATGATGCTCGCGACCTCCTTCATCTCGGGCTCGTCCATCCCCAGTGTCGCCGGGCCCGGCGTCCCGACGCGGATGCCCGACGGGTCCAGCGGCGGCATCGGGTCGAACGGGATGCCGTTCTTGTTGATGGCGATGCCGACCTCGTCGCACACGGCCTCGGCCTCCTTGCCGCCCAAGCCGACCGGGCGAACGTCGCACAGCGCGAGGTGCGAGTCGGTTCCGCCCGACACGACGCGGATGCCCTCGTCCGCGAGACCCTGGGCAAGCGACCGCGCGGAACGGACCACGCGGGCGGCGTACTCGGCGAAATCCGGACTCATCGCCTCCTGCAGGCAGACGGCCTTCGCCGCGATGACGTGCTCGAGCGGCCCTCCCTGCATCATCGGGAACACGGCCTTGTCGATCGCCTTGGCGTGCTCCTCCCTGCACAGGACGATGGCCCCCCGGGGGCCGCGGAGCGTCTTGTGCGTCGTGAACGTCACCACATCGGCGAACGGCACGGGGCTCGGGTACGCGCCACCCGCGCAGAGTCCGATGAAATGCGACGCGTCGACCCACAGGAGCGCGCCGACATCGTCGGCGATGCTGCGGAACGCCACCCAGTCGATGACCCGCGGATACGCCGTGAACCCCGCCAGGACGATCTTCGGTCGCTGCTGCTTGGCCAGATCGCGGATCCGGTCGTAGTCGAGCTGCTCGGTCTCGCGGTCGACCTCGTACCCGACGAAGTTGAACCACTTTCCCGACACGTTCACCGGCGACCCGTGGGTCAGATGTCCTCCGTGCGCGAGCACGAGGCCAAGCACCTTGTCGTCGGACCTCGGTTCGAGGAACGCACCGAACACGGCCATGTTGGCCTGCGCTCCGGCGTGCGGCTGCACGTTCGCATGGTCCGCTCCAAACAGCCGCTTCGCCCGTTCGATCGCCAGCGTTTCGACGACGTCCACGAATTCGCACCCGCCGTAGTAGCGACGGCCCGGATACCCCTCGGCGTACTTGTTGTTCATCGTCGACGCCTGCGCGGCGAGGACGGCGGGGCTCGCGTAGTTCTCCGACGCGATCAACCGGAGCGTCGAGCGCTCGCGGTTCACCTCGTTGGCGATCGCACCGGCAACGTCGGGATCCGTCTCCGCCAGTGCGTCCCAGTCGGCGACGAAGTCGTTCGTCATCTCATCGTTCTCCGCGTTCGATCTCGGCGATCTGCTCGAGCCGCCTCGCGTGACGGCCGCCGTCGAACGGCGTCCCGAGCCACAGCCTCACGATCTCCTTGGCGAGCTCGGTGGCGACGATGCGGCCACCCATCGCCAGCACGTTCGCGTCGTTGTGACGGCGCGAGAGCTGCGCGAGGTGCAGGTCGTTGCACAGCGCGGCGCGCGTGCCTCTGACCTTGTTCGCGGCGAGCTGCTCA
>CALGFI010000136.1 GCA_937881155.1 uncultured bacterium
TCGTGTCGGGAGGAGCGATCGGGTCGGCGGAAACGGCCAGGTCGCCCGCGACGGCCTCGAACTCGGCGAGCACCCGCCGGCATGTGAGGCACGCGGGGACGTGGCCGGCGAGGAGGCGATCGGCCTCGGCCTCATCCTCGCCCGAGAGCGAACGCAAAGCGTAGCCGGCGAGGAGCTCCTCGATCCGCTCGTGGTCCTCGCGCACTCAGTCCTCCGGCTCGAGAGAGCGCCGCAGCTTCCGCATCGCCGCGAGCGTTCTCGTCTTCACGGTCCCGACGGGGATTCCGAGCCTCTCGGCGATCCGGGTCTGCGTGAGGCCGCCGAAGTATGCCAGCTCGATCACCTGCCGCTGTTCCGAGGAGAGAGTCGTCAGCGCCTCCAAAACCTCTTTGCGCCGAACGCCCAGGTAGGCGTCTTCGACGACCACGTCCGCAACATCTTCGCCACGAACGGGCTCGAGGTTCGAGGCGCGTTCGGCCCTTCTCCTCAGGCGCTCCTCCCGCCGGACTGTGTCCACGGCCCGGTGGTGGACGAGGGACAGGAAGAACGAGCGGAACGCACCGCGGGTCGGGTCGAACGCCTCAGGCGTCCTCCACAGGGCGAGGAACGCGTCCTGCGTGACCTCTTCCGCGAGCATCGGCTGAGCGGTGATGCGGAGCGCGAGGCCGTACGCCGCGCTGCCGTACCTCCGGTACAGCTCGTGGAACGCCTCGCCGTCGCCATTGGCCACGCGCCGGTGAAGCTCGACGTCGCGAACGGCATCGTCCCGCATCCGGCGTTCCTATCACACCGAGATCAGCGGACCCTCGCCGTCGATCGAGCGCGGCTACGATGGCTGCGCGTGCGACACGTCGTGATGTATTCGCGGCCGGGGTGCGGCCTGTGCGACGAGGCTCGCGACGTCATCCTCGCGGCGCGCGCCCGCGCGTCGTTCGACTTCGACGAAGTGGACATCACGGACAAGGACGCGCTCGAGCTCGAGTACGGGATCCGAATCCCCGTCGTCCTGATCGACGGGGAAGAGCTGTTCGAGATCCGCATCGACGCGCGGGAGCTCGACGCCGCGATCGCCTCCTAGAGCTCGACACCGCCATCGGCCTGCGGATTCACGAATGCACTATCATTTCGGCCGTGGACGATCGGCCGATCCCCGAGGCCACGGTCGGCCGGCTCCCGATCTACCTCCGCACGCTCGTCGAGATGGCCGAGAACGGCGTGCCCACCGTGTCGTCCGAGTCGCTGGCCGAAGCTACCGGCTTCAACTCGGCCAAGGTCCGAAAGGACCTCTCGCATCTCGGCTCCTATGGCACCCGGGGAGTCGGCTACGACGTCGCGTACCTGATCCACCAGATCCGGCGCGAGCTCGGACTCACCCAACACTGGCCGGTCGTCATCGTCGGGATCGGGAACCTCGGCCACGCGCTCGCGAACTATCGAGGCTTTGCCGAGCGAGGGTTCCGCGCGGCCGCACTCCTCGACAGCGATCCGGCGAAGGTCGGGGAGGAGGTGGCCGGTCTTCGGATCCGCTCCGTGGAGGACCTGCCGGACATCGCCGCGAGCAACGAGGGACTGATCGGCGTGATCTCGACGCCCGCGCCGGCCGCCCAGCAGGTCGCCGACCTGATGGTCCGCGTGGGCATCCATTCGATCCTGAACTTCGCGCCGATCGCGCTCGCCGTGCCGGAAGGCGTCTCGGTGCGGAAGGTGGACCTCGCCGTCGAGCTGCAGATCCTCACGTACTACGAGCAACGCAAGGCGGCGCTCCTCGACGTGAAACGGCGCGGACGCGCGGCCCTCGGCTGAGCTACTGCGTTACTTCGCGATCGTGATCCACAGGACGATGAACGTGACCAGCACCATGATGCCGAACAGGATGAACTGAACGGCGCCCTGGTCGATCAGCGGTGCGCCTTCCTGAGCGAGCATCGTTTACTCCTTACTATGCCGGTCCGTACCACGGGGGCGCCGTGCCGCCGGTGAGGATCTCCTTTCGTTTCCGTTCCGCTGCGTCCAGGAACGGGATGTGCACCGCGAGGCCGACAGCCGATCCGATCAGGAACATCCACGAGTAGCGGTCGACGCTGCCGGAGTCGTGACGCATGTAGAGCTTCACCAGCGGTCCGCCACCGGTGAAGTAGCCCTCGGCGGCGGCGAGCGACACGTCGTCCTGCGTGGCGAACCTGATGTTCTCGACCGTGAAGTCGGTCGTGGCCAGCGCGCCGGGCTCGAACTCTCCGAGACCGAGCTCCTCGTTACCCTGCTCGGCCAGGTACGCCTGGGCCGCCGACGTGACCGCCTGCACCGAGGAAGTGTCGTTGTCGTTGCTGCTGGGTGCCCGCCATCGCTCGCCCGTCGGATACGTCTCGAACACCTCGTACGGGAGCCCGGGGTCCGTCCCCGCCGCATCCACGACCCATGCGGGCTCCGCACCCCGTGGCCCGAGGTTCACCGGAGTGTCGAGACCCTGCGAGATGAAGAAGCCCGTCAGCCAGATGACGGAAAGGATCAGCATCCATCCGAAGAACGAGACCGCGAGCACCAGGTAGCCCATCCACCGTCCGAATACGGCACCGAGGAGCAGCAGCGGGCTTCCGACGAACAGGATGAAGCCCATCACCGTGGCGAGCCCGCCCTTCAGCAGGGTCTCGCACGAGATCTCGAAGCCGATACAGGACTGGGCGAGCATCAGAGTTGCGAGTCCGGGTTGTCGGTCGCGGGCGGCTTTTCGGGAAACTCCTCGTCTGCGCGCGTCTGGGCCTCGGGGTTGGTGCAGACGTTTTCATCGAACGCGACCGACTCGTCCTGGATGCTGATGATGTAGGTGACGATGTCGTTGATCTGCTGATCGTTCAGCGCGCCCGCGAACCGGATGCTCCACGACGGCATGATCGGGCCGCGCCCCTGCTCGATCGTCGTGTAGATGTCGTCGAGCCCGTGGATGGCCGGATGGCCGTGCCACGGCCCACCGCACACCGTCCTGAGGTTCGGCGTGGCGCGAACGTCGTATAGGTCGTCAACCGTTGCCGGGTTCGCCACGATGCCACCATCGAGCGTCGGGCCGTGGCACTGAACACACCCCACACCGCCCTGGTTCTCCTCGGTGAACAGCTCGACGGCGTGGCGTCCGCGATCGATCGCATGCTCGGTGAGCGCCTCCTCCTGGTTGAGGTTCGCGTCCGGCTCGAAGAGCCACGTCGCGGGCACCCACACGACGAGGAACACGACGAGCAGGACCCCCCAGCCCTGGAGCTTCTGCAGCAGCGGCGTCTCGAGGTCCGGGTCCGACGGTCCGGGTCGCATCGTGCGTGGGATCTCCACGCCGTCACGCGGGCGGCGGGCCCGTGCGAGCAGCACGGCGCCCGCGACGGCGAGGAAGACCGCGCCGCCGATGGCGATGACGATCCCCTGGGCCTGCGTCAGCGCAAGCGTCGCGAGCACTCCATGCAACTCATACCGTAGCCACGCAGAACGGCCCGGCCTGCGGCCGGCGAAGCGTGTCGGTGCCGCGCGGCGGACCGATGATGACCTCCGCGGTGTCGACCAGGACGTCTCCTGTCGAGGTCACCTCGACCCGGAACCGATCGAGCCCGCGCGGTGCGGGACCGAGCTTGTACTCGCCCGCGGTGTTGTACTTCGAGCCGTGGCAGGGGCACTCGAACCACTGGGACTGACGACAGAAGGGGACACGACAGCCAAGGTGCACACACCGCTGGTACAGCGGCATGATCCCTTGCGCCGTGAGTTGCTCCGCCGCGTAGTCGACGTCGTCGGTCGGGCGCCCGTCGTAGGCGACGACGTAGAAGCGCCCGGTTCCCGAGTAGAACGGCTCGCGGTTCTCACGGATGAACGAGTTGATGTCCTCGAGCTTGCCGGCGTTGATCACCGAGCCGAACCCGCCGCGAAGGTTCGGCCACAGGAACGCGAGGCTGGCACCGCCGAACTGCGCTCCGTAGATCAGGAGCGATGCGACGAGTGAGCGCCGGAAGAACTCACGCCGGCTGAGAGGCTTCGGCCCCTTGCGAACCGGTCGCCCCAGAGCGGCTGCCGTCGCCGCGGCCTCGCGCTCGCGCTGATCACGACGCGCTCGCAGGAACGAGAGTCCGAAGACGATCGCGAACAGGTCGATGATGGCGATGACGACGATCGCCGCGATCGTCCCGCTCGAGATCGCGAGGACGGCCGTCACAGCTCGAAGAACACCCCTTGGGCCCACGGCCACACCCAGTTGTAACCGGTCCCTCGGAAGAACGAGCCGATGATGGTCAGCGTCGCGCCGAACATCATCAGCATCGTGAACATGGTGATCGCGATCTTGCGGTCGCCGGGCTTGGTGCTCGGGTTGCGGTCGACGTACGGCACGACCGCGAGCGCCAGCAGGACCAGCGTCGGCGCGAACAGCACGCCGGCCACCATCGGGTGGAAGTACCGCAGCAGCTCCTGCAGGCCCAGGAAGTACCACGGCGCCTTGGACGGGTTCGGCGTGAGGTTCGGGTTGGCCAGCTCGCGGAGCGGGGCGTTCACGAACGTCGAGAAGATGACGAGGGTGACCGTCACGAGCAGCAACGCGATGAATTCCTCGATCAGGAGGTGCGGCCACACGTTGATGCGGTCGCCCTGCTCGCGCTCGACACGCTGAATGCCCTCGGGCGGGACGAGCGCCAGCAGGCGGTGCTTCTCCTGGGCGCCCTTCTTCGGTTCGGGAACGTTGCCGGTGGGGGCAGGCGCTTGACGGGTCGGCGCCAGCGTCGTGGTCCCGGCCGGCGCCGCGGTCGGCGCTGCTGCAGCCGGGGTGGGCGCGCGCGCCGCGACGGGTGCGGGCGCCGGAGTGGGCGCCGCGGCTCCGCCGTCGCCGGAAACTGCGCCGCCGTCGC
>CALGFI010000137.1 GCA_937881155.1 uncultured bacterium
GCCGGCCGCGTTCGGGCGGACGAGTCCGCCGAGGCGGTGAGCATCGCCACACCCGCGAGCTTGTCCCTCGGGCTGCGCGCGATGAACGGCCGGACGTTGGTGAGACGGTCGGTGCACGTGAAGAACCTCGACAACGTACGTCACCGCTACCGCGTGGCGGGCGCCGTTCGATACGTCGACTTCGATCCGTCGATCGCGCGGGTCGAAGTGAGGAAGAGGGGCGGACCGTTCCGCGATGCGTTCGAGTTCGGTGTGGCGCCGGGCCGGGCGAAGACGTTCTTCGTGCGATTCACGCTCGACCCGTCGGTGATCGGTCCGCCCGAGCAACTGTTCGGTTGGTACTACTTCCATGGGAACGTCGACGGCCAGATCACGATCACGCAACGGGACGGCAAGGACACCGACACCCTGCGCGTGCCGTGGCATGTCTCGCCGCTCGGCGCGTCCAACGACAGGATGAGGCCCAGCACGCTGGACCTCACGCGCGGCTCGGCGGAGCTCGCTCTGTCGAGCTCAAACGCGGCGGGCGTTCAATTCGCCGACGTCTACCTCCTCGGCGAGGTCGACCGCGCGACCACGGGGCTCGAAGAGGACATCGTGGCCATCGGCGCTCGCTCGTTCACAGGTGGCCAGGTCAACGGCTCGGCGCAGGGCGTTCCGAAGGGGAAAGACCCGTTGCTCGGCAATACCTGGCTCGAGTTCTTGACGCAGGAGGACACGCCGAACGAGCCGGTCGAGTTCATCGTGCAAAGCGCGGGGATCCACAGCACGTCCGACACGGTGGAGACCGACGTCTTGATCGACGTGGGGGCGGACGGTTCGTTCGCCGACCCGCAACTGAAGGCCGACGCGCTCCTGGTGAAGGTGGCCGGCTTCGGCTCGGCCGGCACGACGTGTCTGTACCTCCTACCGAGCTCGTTCGAGGCGTGCGACGCGACGTACTTCGCCGACTACAGCGCGTACAACACCACGCTCACGGCCGTCGCGGTCGACGCCGGGGCGCTCGGGCTGTCGAATACGATCAACGAGCTCTCGTACGCGATCACGCAGTGCAGCGGCTTCGCCGGAACCACCGAGGTCATCTCGTGCGAGACCGTCGGCTCCATCGACGCGAGCACCGGAACGTACCGAGCGAGACTGAACGTCACGGACCCCGCGCTTCGGACCTCGCCGCCGACCTGCGGCGGATTCTTCGGCGCCGCGCCGTGTACCGAGAAGGCACCGGTCACCGTGTCCGTCGGATCGGCGCAACCCGGAGAGGACCCGAGCCTCCTCATCGCCTTCCCGAACAACCGGCCAGCTCGACAGACCCAGTTCGTCGACACGACGACGTAACGAGCGCACAGACAAGCGTCGCTCCAGCGCCCGCTGGGATAATCGCTCGGGATGCGCTTCGCTGACGTGCTCGACGCCATCGGCAACACGCCGCTCGTCGGGCTCCCCAACATGTCCCCGAACCCGCGCGTTCGGCTGTGGGCCAAGCTCGAGGGACAGAACCCGACGGGCTCCACGAAGGACAGGATCGCCAAGGCCATGGTCGAGGCCGCCGAGGAGGCCGGTCAGCTCACGCCCGAACGGACGATCCTGGAACCGACGTCGGGCAACACCGGCATCTCGCTCGCGTTGGTCGCACGGCGGAAGGGATATCGACTCACGGTGGTCATCCCGGACAACGCGAGCGAGGAGCGCATCCGGTTGCTCGAGCTGTTCGGCGCCGAGATCGTGTTCTCGCCCGGCGACAAAGGAACGAACGGGTCGATCGACGTCGCGCGCCGCCTGTCCAAGGACGACCGTTACTTCATGCCGTTCCAATACGGGAATCCCGCGAACCCGCGCGCGCACGAGGAGGGGACCGGCGAGGAGATCGTCCGCGATCTCCCCGAGATCACGCACTTCGTCGCGGGCCTCGGAACCGGTGGAACCCTGACGGGCGTGGGACGTCGGCTGCAGCGGCACGACGCCGGCGTCAAGGTAGTCGCGGCCGAACCCGAGCTCGGTGACCTCGTCTACGGCCTTCGCTCACTCGACGACGGGTTCGTTCCACCGATCTTCGACGAGTCAGTGCTGGACCGGAAGTTCCTGGTCAACTCGTCCGACTCGCTCCGAGCGACGCGCGAGCTCACGGAGAACGAAGGAGTGTTCGCCGGGATCTCGTCCGGCGCGGTGATCCACGTCGCGCAGCGCGTCGCGGCCGAGCTCGACGAGGGCGAGGTGGTGTGCCTGCTCGCCGACGGCGGATGGAAGTACCTCTCGACGCACGCCTGGGCGCCGGAGCTCGAGCGCGCCGAGAAGGGCGTCGCGGAGTCGCTGTGGTGGTGAGCGAGTCGAGCGTTCGAGACGAGACCGACCCGCCGCCGATCGGCGTGTTCGACTCGGGCGTCGGCGGGCTCACCGTGGTTCGGGCGATCGTCGACCTGTTGCCTCGCGAGCCGATCCTGTACCTCGGCGACAACGGAAGGTTCCCGTACGGACCCCGTCCCGTCGAGGAGATCCGCGGCTTCGCGCTGGAGATCGCCGAGCACCTCGTCGCGCGCGGCGTCAAGATGCTCGTCGTCGCGTGCAACTCGATCGAGGTCGCGGCGATCGCCGATCTGGCCGACGCGCACGGCGTCCCCGTCGTCGGCGTCATCGAGCCGGGGACCCGTGCCGCGGCGCGTGCGACGCGGAACCGCCGCGTTGGCCTCATCGGCACGGAGGCGACCGTTCGAAGCGGCGCGTATGAACGGACGATGGACGGGCTCGCCCCGGACGTCGACCTGATCTCCCGGGCATGTCCGGCGTTCGTCGATCACGTCGAGCGGGGGGACACCTCGAGCGACGAGTTGCTCGGCCGCGCTCGGGAGTATCTTGAGCCGCTGCGCGAGGCCGGCGTGGACACGCTGATCCTCGGCTGCACGCACTACCCGATGCTTTCAGGGCTGATCCAGCTGGTGATGGGGGAGGACGTGGTGCTCGTCTCGTCGGCCGAGGAGACCGCGAAGGACGTGTACGCCGCGCTCGTCTCGTCGAACCTGCTCGGCCGAGGCCACGGTGCGCCGCGGCACGAGTTCCTCACGACGGGTGATCCCGATGTGTTCCGTCGCATCTCGCACCACTTCCTCGGCCCGGAGCTGGGCGGCGTGCGTTCGACGGCGATCGGCGTCGTCGAGGTCGCCACGTGAAGCTCATCGTCCTCGGCGCGAGCGGCACGTGGCCGAACCCCGGCTCGGCGACGAGCGGCTATCTCGTGCAGCACGACGGGTTCAACCTATGGGTCGACGCCGGCACCGGAACGCTGGCGAACCTCCAGCGCCACATCGACCTCGCCGACATCCACGGCATCGTGATCAGCCACGAACATCCCGACCACTTCGTCGACCTCTATCCGTGTTTCTACGCGCGGCACTACGGCGAGATCGGCACACCCGATCTGCCCGTGTTCGTGCCGACGGACTTCACGCAGAAGCTGGCCGACGTGGTGTCGGTCGATTCGCAGGTCGTGATGCGGCGCGCGTTCGCGTTCACCGAGGTCGCGCCGGGGGAGTCGTTCGAGGTCGGTCCGTTCCGCGTGAAGACCGAACCCATGGCGCACCTGGGGATCCCCGCGCTCGGGTTCCGAATGAACGCGGACGGCGCTGTTTTCGCGTACACGGGGGACACCGGCCCGACGCATCGGATCGGGGAGATCGCGCGAGACGCGAATCTCTTCCTCACCGAGGCGACGTGGCAGGACCGCGACGACCTCTTGCCGTTCCACCTGTCGTCGAGACAGGCCGCGATCCAGGCTCGCGAGGCGGGGGTTGGGCGCCTCGTGCTCACGCACATCTGGCCGACGCTCGACAAGGAGGTCTCGCGGGGACAGGCCGCCGAGGAGTACATCGGGCCGATCGACCTCGCCACCGAAGGTGCGTCGTTCGAGGTAGCCGAGTGACACACGTGGCGGCGAGCGTGCGCGCCGACGGCCGCGCGCCCGGCGAGCTTCGCGTGATCGACGTCGAGCTCGGGTTCCAGGACTGGGCAGAAGGCTCGGTGCTGTTCTCGCAGGGACGAACGAAGGTGCTCGTCGCGGCCACCGTGGTCGACGAGTCGCCACGGTGGATGCGCGGAACCGGCAAGGGCTGGGTGACCGGCGAGTACTCGATGCTGCCGCGGGCGACGGAGGAGCGCACACCGCGCGAGGTGTCGAAGGGCAGGCCCAGCGGACGGACGCAGGAGATCCAGCGCCTCATCGGGCGTTCGCTCCGGGCGGTGACGGACCTTCGACGGCTCGGAGAGCGCACGATCGTCGTCGACTGCGACGTGCTCGTCGCGGACGCGGGCACCCGGTGCGCGTCGATCACCGCCGGCTACATCGCTCTCGCGCTCGCGGTTCGTGGCCTCGAGCAGGAAGGCGTCGCGAAAGCCGGCGTGCTGGTCGACTCCGTCGCGGCCGTGAGCGTCGGAGTCGTCGGCGGTGCGCCGGTTCTCGACCTCACGTACGAGGAGGACGCGCACGCCGAGGTCGACTGCAACGTCGTGATGACGGGCTCCGGCGCGCTCGTCGAGGTCCAGGGGACCGCGGAGGGCGAACCGTTCTCGCGGGAAGAGCTGAACGCGCT
>CALGFI010000138.1 GCA_937881155.1 uncultured bacterium
GGTCGCGTCCGCTCGAGCTCGCGGAGATCATCGGCAACGTCGCGAAGGACCACGCGCCCGCTTCGCCGTAGTTCGCCGAGCGATGAGCGGCTCGCGCGATGGGAGTGTCAGACCCACGTTGTAGCGTCACGAACATGGGTTCGAAAGAGTCGCAACGATGAGCTCGCTGCGTTCGGTGTTGGACGAACTTCGGCTGGGCGAGCTGACGTCGCTGTCAGACGACGAGCTGGTCGTCCGACTGGACGAGCTGGAACGCGCCGCGCGCGTCATCGGAGCCGAACGCGCGCGATGTCTGGTCGAGGTCGAACGCCGAGGCGTGCACACCGCCGATGGGCAGCTGTCGGCCGGGGCATGGCTCGCGCATCGCCACGGCATCTCGCAGGGCGCCGCCGCCGCGCAGGTTCAGGTCGCGCGAGCGCTCGCCGAGATGCCGCGAGTCGCTGATGCGCTCGCCGAGGGCGAGATCTCCGCGTCGGCCGTGGAGGCGCTCGTCCGGGTGCGTGACGCTGCCCCGGAGGCGTTCGCGCAGGAGGAGAAAGTGCTCGTCGACTCGGCGAAGTCGCTTTCGCATCGAGACCTGCGCGTTGCGCTCGACCGGTGGCGGGATGGCGTCGACGCCGCGGGCGCGGCTCGCGAAGAGGAGGAGCGTTTCGCGCGTCGGCGGTTCACCGCAGTCGTCGGTCTCGATGGCATGGTTCGAACCGATGGCGAGCTCGACCCGGAGAACGGCCAGTACGTGATCACGGCGCTCCAAGCGAAGGTTGACGCGTGGTCGCGAGGAAGGCCCGACGACACGCGCCTGCTGGCACAGCGCCGTGCCGACGCGCTTGGCGAGATCTGTCGCGAGTGGCTGGACCTAGCCGAACGTCCGTCGATCGGTGGCGAACGTCCGCACGTGGTGGTGACGATGAATCTGGACGCGCTGCAGGCTCGCGCGGGCGGTCGCGCGTCGCTCGAGGACGTGGGCACGATCACCGCTGAGTCCGCTCTCCGACTCGCGTGCGACGCGTCGATCACGCGCGTGATCACCGATGCGCGCTCCGAGCCGCTCGAACTCGGCCGCAAGACGAAGGTCGTCCCGGCTGCGCTCCGTCGAGCGGTCGCGGTTCGTGACGGCGGATGTCGTTTCCCGGGCTGTGACCGTCCACCCGGCTGGACCGACGCTCACCACGTTCGACATTGGGCCGACGGCGGCGAGACCGGGCTGTCGAATCTCGTGCTCCTGTGTCGGCCGCATCACCGCGTGATCCACCGCGGGTTCGGCGTCGCCATGATCCACGGCCGGCCCGAGTTCCGAAGACCGGACGGCACGCTCCTCGAGGATCGAGCGCCACCGGCCACGGCGGCGTGAGGTCGCACTAGGCCGCCCCGTCCAGTCTGCTTGACTGCCCGTCGCGCAGACTGGGCGTGCCGATATCGTGCGGGACATGCGTCTGCCCGTGATGCCCCCGGTCAAGCCGATGCTCGCCAAGTCGGTCGCCGAGATCCCGAAGGGCGACCTCTCGTTCGAGCCGAAGTGGGACGGGTTCCGCTCGATCGTGTTCCGCGACGGCGACGAGGTCGAGATCGGCAGCCGGAACGAGCGGCCGATGACCCGGTATTTCCCGGAGCTGGTCGAGGCGGTCAAGGCGAACCTGCCCAACCGGATCGTCGTCGACGGCGAGATCGTCGTGCCCGACTCGTCGGGAAAGCGGCTCGAGTTCGAGACGCTCCAGCAGCGGATCCATCCCGCCGCCAGTCGCGTGAAGCTACTGTCGCAGCAGACGCCGGCGCACTTCGTGGCGTTCGATCTGCTGGCGCTCGACGACCGCAACCTGATGAAGGAGCCGTTCGCCGACCGGCGTCGGCTGCTCGAGGACGCGCTCGCAAGCGCGAGCTCGCCGATCCACGTGACGCGTGCGACGACGGACCGCGAGCTCGCCCTGCAATGGTTCGACGAGTTCGAGGGCGCCGGGCTCGACGGCATCGTCGCCAAGCCGCTCGACGGGACATACCAGCCCGACAAACGCGTGATGTTCAAGATCAAGCACGAGCGCACGGCCGACTGCGTCGTCGCCGGCTACCGAACGCACAAGACGGACGATCACGCGATCGGCTCGTTGCTCCTCGGCCTGTACGACGAGAGCGGCGACCTGGCGAACATCGGCGTGGTCGGCGCGCTGCCGATGGCGCAACGCCGAAAGCTGTTCGAGGAGCTCCAGCCGCTCGTCACCACGTTCGAGGAGCACCCCTGGAACTGGGCGCAGGAGGAGCTCGGCACGCGCACGCCGCAACACTCGGCCGGCAGTCGCTGGGCTTCCGGCAAGGACCTGACCTTCGTCCCGCTCCGGCCGGAGCGCGTCGTCGAGATCAGGTACGACCACATGGAGGGTCCGCGCCTCCGCCACACCGGCCAGTTCGTGCGGTGGCGTCCCGACCGCGATCCGCGCTCGTGCACGTTCGAGCAGCTCGAGGAGCCGGTGACGTACGACCTGGCGGAGATCCTCGGCGACAAGTGACAAGTAGGGAACACACGCGAGTCTCGTTCGCGGGCGAGGCCGAGTGATGGTATGCACCTCGAACGAGCGTGCCGGACATTCGATGAACGAACCCCGACTGGGTCGCCTTCGGGGGCCGGGGCACGACGCGTCGCACGTCGAGCCGATCGAGCTCTTCTACGACGTCGTCTACGTCCTCGCCGTCACCCAGCTGACACGCCATCTACTCGACGACCTGAGCTTTCGCGGCGCGATCGAGACGCTCATCCTGTTCCTCGCGGTGTGGGCGGCGTGGATCCACATCGCCTGGCTCACGAACTACCTCGATCCGCGGGAGCGCGTGATGCGGGTCTTGCTGCTCGCGCTCATGCTCGTCAGTCTCGTTATGTCGGCTTCGTTGCTCGAGGCCTTCGGCGGATACGGCCTCGCGTTCGGCGGCGCGCTCTCGGCGAGCCTGCTCATCGGTCAAACGTATGGGCTCATCGCCGTGTGGGGACGCGATCCGATCGGGATGGTCTTCGAGCGAGTGCTCATCTGGTGGGTTCCTGTATCGGCGCTCTTGATCGCCGGAGGGTTGATGGACGGCTCCGCGCGACTCGTCGCGTGGGGTGTTGCGATCCTGGTCATGTACGTCGTCACCGCGACCGGATTCCCGTTGCCGCGGCTCGGGCACGCCATGACCACCGACTACACGATCTCGGGCGAGCATTTCGCGCACCGCTGCTACCTGTTCATCACGATCGCGCTGGGCGAGACGATCCTGGTGATCGGTACGCAGTTCGCTCGACTGCCTCGGGATGCCCCCACGATGGGAGCGTTCGTGTTGGCGTTCCTCGGCAGCGCCGGGCTGTGGTGGCTGTACTTCGACCGTGACGCCGAGGCAGGCATCGGCGCCATCTCGGCTGCTGCGGATCCAGGACGTCTGGGCGTGTGGGCGTACACGTTCTTCCACGTCCCGTTGGTCGCCGGGGTCATCGTCTCCGCGGCGGCCTTCGAGCTGACGCTTGCGCACCCGAACAGCGAGGTGGACGTTGCGACTGCCTGCCTGATGCTCGGCGGCGCCGCGTTGTTCCTCTTCGGGCTTGCGCTGTTCGAGCTGGAGATCTCGAGAGCGTCGGTCGTTCCGCCGTTGATCGCCATCGGCGGCCTCGCCGCGCTGACTCCGGTGGCCACCGTCGCGACGAACCTCGGCCTGCTCGCGGCGACGACGGCAGTCATCGCTGTTGCTTCGATGTCACTCACGATGGGACGTCGCATCGTGGTCGAGTCCGGTGCGCACGAACGTGGCTGGACGAAGAGGCGGCGGGCGAGCGCTAGCCGTCGATCGCGATGACGACCTTTCCCTTCGCCGCTCCCCGTTCGACGTAGAGCAGCGCCTCGGCGATCTCGTGCATCGGGAAGCGCCGATCGATGATCGGGCGGACCGCGCCCGAGTCGATCATCTCGGTCACTCGCGCCATTTCCTCAGGTCGGTTCTGCGCGCCGCGGTAGATGCTCAGCTTTCTGCCGCCGCGCACCTTCATCCACCCCTGGAGGAGGACCGTGGTGAACACCCGGTCGGCGATGCCGCCGCCGACGAAGTACAGGACGTACCGGCCGTTCGGCGTCAATACGCGTTTGCTGTGCACGACGGAACGGAAGTCGCCGAGTGAGCCGTACGCGGCGACGTCGAGGATCAGGTCGAAGCGCCCACCGCTCTCGGAATAGTGACCTTGCGTGTAGTCGAGCATGTCGTCGGCGCCCGCCGCGCCCATCACATCGAACTTGGACCCCGCATCGACGCCGGTCACGGTTGCCCCCAGCGCCTTGGCGATCTGGATGGCGAAGGTTCCGAGTCCGCCGCCCGCCCCGTTGACGAGCACGTGATCTCCCGGCCGGAGTGGCCCCTTGCCGGTCAGTCCCTGGTACGCGCGAATGCCGGCGGTGGGGACGCACGCCGCCTCCTCGAAGCTCAGCGAGGCGGGCTTCCAGGCGAGAGCACGCGCAGGGACGGCGACGTACTCGGCGAACGCACCGAACCCGAACCCCGTGAGGTCGGCGATGACGTTGTCGCCGGCGCGGATCCGGGGGACACGATCACCCACGGCCTCCACCGTTCCCGCGATGTCCGACCCGAGGATCATGTGTTTGGGCTGCCGCCACGCGCCCGGGCGGATGAAGATCTCTCCGCGCACGTATTGAAGATCGTCGAGGTTCACGGTCGACGCGCGTACGCGGACGAGCACATCGTGTGGCCCGACCCTCGGGCGCGGGATGTCCTCGACGCGAAGCACGGACTCGGGATTCCCGTACGAGCGGTACACGACCGCCTTCATCGCCCGGTCCGATAGCGCAGGTACACGGTCCCGTTCGAGAAACGCCGCTCTTCTTCGAGCGTGAGCTCGACCGACGATCCTGCGGGGAACGCGCTGGTCCCGCCGCCCACGACGACGGGGGACAAGAACAGGCTCCACTCGTCCACCAGCCCCGCGGCAATCGCGCGCGCCGCCAGCGTCGGCCCCCCGATCGACAGGTCTCGGTCCGCCGACGCCTTCATCGCCGCGACGGCGTTGGGATCGAACGTTCGCTCGAGCCGCGTCCGTGCCGTCGAGACCGACTCGAGCGTCGAGGAGTACACGACCTTGTCTGTCGAACGCCAGAGGTCGGCGAAATCGGCGATGACCGGCCGCTGGTCCTGGATCGTGTCCCACACGGCGAGCACCTCGTACATCCGCCGGCCCAGCAGGTGCGTCCCGACCGAGCGGTCGATGTCGTTCACGAACGCGTGGACCTCGTCGTCGGGCTCGGCCCAGTCGAAGTTGCCGTTCGCGTCGGCGATGTACCCATCGAGTGAGGCGAGCGAGGTGTAGATCAGCCTGGCCACGAGTTGAACCGTATACGAGCCGCGGCGTCAGTCTCTAGCGGGGGGTCTCGGTCGAGAGCGTGGATGGACGCAGCCACGGCGAGTTTGGTCGCGGCATTACTCCATTCGCGTCGCAGCGTCGGTGCGTCTAACCGAGCCATTCACCCCAGGCCGTCGAGGAACGCGAGTACGCGCTGCTTGAGCAACGTTGCTGCGCTCTCGTCGTAATCGGGCGTGCTGTTGTCGATGAACAGGTGTCGATCACCCGGATACAGGAAGAGGTCGGCGTCGGCGGTCGAATCTGCGAGTTGGCGCGCCGCGTCGAGGTCGCCTTCGAGGACCCACTCGTCTTGCTCCATCATGTGAACCTGGGCTGGGACGCCGCTCGGCCATTCGGTTCCGAACTCCGACGGCGGGAAGCACCCGCTGATGAAGATGGCGCCGCGCGCGCCGTCCCGATTTTGAGCCAGCTCCTGAGCGGCCATCACGCCGAGCGAGATGCCGGCGTAGACGATCTCCTGCGGCAGGCTCTCGGCGACGATGCTGCCGCGCTCGCCGATCGTGTCGAATCCCACCTGCTGCGCGTACGCGATTCCCGCAGCGAGCTCGGTCATGGTGTTGCCGTCGTACAGGTCGGGCGTCTCAACCGTGTGCCCGGCGGCGCGCAGTTCGTCGGCGAACTCGATGACGCCGGGCGTCAGCCCTTGCGCATGATGGAAGAGGAGGACCTCGGCCATTTCGACGGGCAGCCTACACGTCGCGTCAGGTCTGCCAGCGCACGACGATCCGCCCCGCCGCGCCGGGTAGCGGCAAGGACTCCGCCTCTTCCACGACGGCGTCTTGCTGCGCGCGCGAGAGGCGACGCCAGGGCTCGACATCGACCTTCTCGTTCGCGCGTCGCCACGTCCCGGCGATCTCGCCCTCGACGAGGAGTGCGCCGGGCCAGACGCGCGGGGTCCAGAGCTGGCGACGACGCGTCGCGTTGGGGACGAGGAGCTCGCGGTCGGTTCCTTGGAGCAAGTAGAAGGCATCGCCGCTCGGGAGGAGCCGAGCGCGCGCGGGCGGCCTTGCTGCCGTGCGAAACGTCGGTTCGTCGCGGGTGAGGATCCACGCGTCGCCGATCGGCGTTCGCACCGGAGTACGTGACGTGCCGAGCGCGTCGAACGCGTTCGTGCCTTGCAGGGGGCCGATCCCCGCCCATTCCGCGAACGCCTCCGGCGTTGTGGGACCGTAGACGTGCAGGTACCGGCGGGCGAGCTCCAAGCGTGCATCGCGTGCGTCGATGTCGGGCGGCGGTGTGATCCAGATGACGGGCTGCCGCGCGCCTTCCCACCGCATCACCACCGTGCCGGTCGTTGCCGCGTACCTCAGGCGGTTGGGGTGCTCGCCGAGCGCGCGCCCGGCTTCGCCGTAGGTCATCCTCACACCGCCGTCGAGGAGCGCTTGCAGTCGAGCCGCCAGATCCTCCGCGATCTGTCGCCCGCGAGCGTCGTCGGGGAACCGCCCGAGAGAGAAGACCGCGAGGTCGCGCGCCGCGACGACGAACGCGCTGAACCGCGGACCCCAGAGCTGGACGAGTGACGGGTCCTCCCATGTCGTCGGTTCGGTTCCGGCGACGCGCGCGTGGATCGAGAGGAGCGCGGCGCGCGGCATGCTGTCCTGCAGCCCGGCCCACGCCGCGCGCCGCAGCGAGCTCTTCCCGCGCGGAAGCCGTTCCACGAGCGCACCGACGTGCCGGCGGAACGCGAGGATCTGCGCTCTGGTGAGCTTCAGCGGTGCCGCGGGCACGCGCCTAATCCCACAGATCGATCAACGGCAGCCCGGCGCTGGCCATCTCGTTGACCTCGGCGCAGTAGGCGGGCCGGATCGTCGCGCTGCTCATCGGGGGTCGATGGTACCGATGACTCCGGACTTCCCCTCCTTCGGCTTGCGCCGCCGATGGCCGGTTACCATCGTGCAAATGCCGGAGACGCAGACCCTCCTCACCTTCGCGGCCGCATGCGTGCTGTTCGCCGTCATTCCCGGACCGGCGGTGATCTACATCGTCACGCGCAGCGTGGACCAGGGGCGGATGGCCGGCATCGCTTCCGTTTTCGGCATCGCGACCGGCACGA
>CALGFI010000139.1 GCA_937881155.1 uncultured bacterium
GGCGCGGCGCTCGCGGGTGGTTCGGTGGCGGCGCTCGGCGCTAGTGAGGCCCTGGTGCGGATTGCCGGTCTGCGCGGTTCGGATCGGCGGTTCACCGGTTCGTACGAGCGTGGATCGTTCGAGCCCGACGAGATGCCGGTGACGCAGTGGCTCGACGACGAGGTTCCGGTCATCGATGCGTCGACGTGGCGTCTCAGCGTTCGCGCCGTCGAGAACGACGGCATGGCCAGCGCGTTGACGTTCGAGGAGCTCGACGGGTTCGACGATCGGGTACGGGCGACGCTCGACTGCACGGGAGGGTGGTTCGCCGAACAGATCTGGTCCGGCGTCCGTCTCGACCGCCTGATCGAGGGGACCGATCAGGAGGTTCGCAGCGTGCTCGTGGTCTCCGCTACCGGATACGCGCGTCGCTTCCCGATCGCGGACGTCCACGACATCTGGCTGGCGACGCGAGTTGGCGATGAGGTGCTGTCGCCGGGCCACGGCTATCCGCTGCGACTCGTCGCGCCGGGACGGCGCGGGTTCTGGTGGGTGAAGTGGGTCGAGCGGATCGAGGTGAGCTCGACGCCCTGGTGGTGGCAGTCACCGTTCCCGCTCACGTGAACGTCGTAGGCTCGTCGCCTCATGGACCCGGAACGCACGCGCCAAGCGCGAGCGCTCTTCGCAGGCATCGCGCCCGAGTACGACCGCATGGGCTCGGTGTTGTCGCTCGGACGAGATCCCTCATGGCGCCGGTTCCTCGTCTCGCGCGTGAACGCCATCCCGGGCTCGTGGGTGCTCGACGTGGCGACGGGAACCGGACTCGTCGCGCGCGAGCTCGCAGCGAGGAACGTCCGTGTCGTGGGAGTCGATCAGAGCCCGGCGATGCTCAGGCGCGGCCAGGCCGCGGTTCGACGCGATGGCCTCGCCGAACGCATTCGGTTCGTGCTGGCCCAAGCACAGACCCTGCCGTTCCCGGACGAGACGTTCGACGCGCTCACGTTCACGTACCTGCTCCGCTACGTCGATGACCCGGCGGCGACCCTTCGCGAGCTCGCCCGCGTCCTCCGACCGGGAAGCGTCATGGCCTCGCTCGAGTTCCACGTGCCGCACGACCCCTGGGTGCAGGCGGGATGGTACGGGTACACCCGCGCCGCGCTCCCTGTCATCGGCGGCGCGGTATCGAACTCGTGGTATCGGACGGGGCGGTTCCTCGGCCCGAGCATCAGCGAGTTCTACCGGCGCTATCCGGTACCGGTTCAGGTGCGGATGTGGCAGGAGGCCGGGATCCGGCGCGTTCGAACCAAGCAGCTGACGCTGGGGTCGGCCATCGTCACATGGGGGATCAAGGCCAACCCGCTCACCGATGACTGACGTTCGAGAGCGCGCCGCGTTCTACGTGCTCCCGTCAGGCGGGTGGCGCGACTACTGGTCGCTCCTGCATCCGCCGTACACGGTGTGGCACCTCTCATACGTGGCGATCGGAGCCGCGCTGGCTCCCGACCTCCACGTCGGGTGGCTCCTGGAGACGCTCGCAGCCTTCTTCTTGGCGATGGGCCTGGCCGCCCACGCCCTGGACGAGCTCAACGGGCGGCCGCTTCGAACGCGCATCCCCGGCGGCGTCCTGATCGCCATCGCTGTAGTCGGCCTGGGTGGGGCGATCGCGTTCGGTGTGCATGGAGTGATCGAGGTCTCGCCGTGGCTGTGGGCGTTCATCGTGGCCGGCGTGTTCCTCGTCGTCGCGTACAACATGGAGCTGTTCGGCGGAGTGGTGCACTCGGACCTGTGGTTCGCGCTTGCCTGGGGCGCGTTCCCCGTCCTCACCGCGTACTTCGCGCAAACGGCGACTGTCCGTGTCGAAGCGGTGCTCGCCGCCGTGGCGTGTGCAGCTATCTCGGCGGCGCAACGAACGCTGTCGACGCCCGTTCGTCGCCTTCGGCGGACCGTCGTCGGCGTCCGCGGCGAGGTCGAGCTCAACGACGGCACGCGCGAGCGGATCGACGCGTCGGCCATCCGTGACGCCCCCGAGCGAGCGTTGCGGTGGCTTTCGCTCGCGATGCCTCTCGTGGCGACCGCGCTCGTCATCGCTCGTCTGTCCTAGGAGGGAGGATCGCATTGGCGTTCGAGGGCCTCGGCAGGATCGGACAGATCCATCTCAGCGTGGCCGACGTCGACCGCTCGATCACGTTCTACCGAGACGTTCTCGGGATCCCGTTCCTGTTCGCCGTTCCGGGCCAGGAGATGGCGTTCTTCGACTGCGACGGTGTTCGCCTGTACCTCGGCGTGCCGGAGAGCGAGGACTTCCGCTCGAGATCGACGGTCTATTTCAGCGTCGAAGATCTCGACGCCGCGTACGAAGAGCTTCGCGAGCGAGGTGTCTCGTTCCGGGCTGCGCCGCACCTGATCAACAAGACGGAATCGTCCGAGCTCTGGATGGCGTTCTTCACGGATCCAGACGGGAACAACCTGGCGCTGATGGCCGAACGGCCGATTTCTCAGGTGGGGTAGCGGTCGCGATGATGTCGAACGCTTCAAGCATCGGGTTTCGGAAACGTCGAGCTACGGACCTCGCGAATGAGTCGAACCGCCTTCCGGCCGTCCGCCGCCGCGCC
>CALGFI010000140.1 GCA_937881155.1 uncultured bacterium
GGTGCCGGCAGCAGCGGGCCGCGAATCGCCGGTACGAGCTCACCGCCTTCCCACGCCTCGCCGCGGAACAGCGCACGGATCGCACGCACCGTCTCCACCAAGTGCCGGCGTCGCACGTTCGGCTCGAGGTACGGCAGACCGAACGCGTCGTGCTCCGCCTTGCTGAGCGAGTCGCCCGTCCCGATCCCCAGCACGAACCGTCCGTCCGCGACGTCGTCGAGCGTGACGGCCTGCTTCGCGAGGAGACCCGCCGGACGGAGCGACGCTCGCGTGACGAGCGTGCCGATCGCGACGCCCCGAGTGATGGACGCGACCGCGGCGAGCGTCGCGTACGCCTCAGCGGATGGCCGGTCCGACGGCGCGCCGGGTGGAAACAGGTGGTCGAAGGCGAACAGCCCGTCGAAACCGAGGTCCTCGGCGCGTCGCGCGAACGTCGGGACCCCTTCCGGGTCCGACGACGTCAGTGGGAGGACGAGCCCGATCCGCAGCCGGCTCACGCCCGCATGCGCCCGAGCTCTTCGAGCGCGAGGGTCGCCGCGCCGACCGCTCCGGCGTCGTTGCCGAGCCGAGCGGCGACGATCGGGACGCGGGGACGATGCTCCTCGCCCTCCACCGCGTCGACGAACGCGGCCCTCGCGGGCTCGAGCAGCAGGTCTCCGGCGACCACGGCCCCGCCCCCAACGACGACGATCTGCGGGTCGATGATGTTCACGAGCCCCGCGATCCCCTCGCCCAGTCGCCGCCCCGCCTCGGCCAGGACGCCGATCGCGACGTCGTCACCTCGCGTCGCCGCCTCGGTCACCAGCTGACCCGTCACGCTCTCCGGATCGCCGCTTGCCAGCCGGGCGAGAAGGGAGTCGGGGTACGCTCGCGCCCGCTCACGACCGAGGCGGTCGATCGCCCTGCCACCGGCGACCTGCTCCCAGCAACCGAGGTTGCCGCAACCACACTTCGGTCCGCCCGGCTCGACGATGATGTGACCGATCTCGGCGGCGAAACCGTACGCGCCCCGGAACAGCCGTCCGTCCGAGACGATGCCGCCCCCGATCCCGGTTCCGACGGCGACGAGAAGCATGTGGCGATAGCCGCGACCGGCTCCGAAGCGGTACTCGCCGTAGGCGGCCATGCTTGCGTCGTTGTCGACCTGACACGGGAGGCCGATCGCGTCGCGCATTCGCGACGCGATCGGCAGTTCCCGCCACGCGAGGTTGGGCGCGAATCGCAAGCTGCCGTCGGCGGCGTCGACCATCCCGGCCGCCCCGATGCCGATAGCGAGCACGTCGTCGGTGACCATCTGGCGGGCGAGCTCGATCATCTGCGCCAGCGTCGCTTCTTCGTCGTCGGCGCGAGTCGCGGCCTTCCTCCGATCGAGGATCTCGCCGTCGCGCGCAACGCGGAACGCGTTGATCTTGGTTCCGCCGACGTCGAGGCCGATCGCTTCGCCCTCGCCCACGCGGAGTTGCTTACAGGCGTTCGGTCAGAAACGCAACAGGGCGCCGATCCCGTCGAGCTCCTGCAGGCCCTCGTCGAGGACGACCTCGACCCTCGCCCCCGTGCGGAACGCGGCCGCCACCGCCGACTCCACGACATCGGGCACGCGCTGCATGGTCTCGCCGCAGGTCGGGCACCTGCCCACACGCGTCGTCAGTCGCCCGCACGCGCCGCACGCAGCTCCCGGCGCCGACAGATCGAACGACACGACGAGCTCGTCGACGCGCGCTTCCGAGATCGCCCGAAGCGTGTCCTCCAGGCCGATCACACCTCGGTCGGTCGCCGCGGCTCGCGAGAGGCGCTCGACCGCGCTCCGTTCGCGCTCGCGCTCCGCGTCCTCCTCGCGCTGGAGGATCCGGTCGAGAACATCGGCCCGCGAGGCGGTCATCGGCAACGTGAATGTTGCTCGGACCCTCCGTCGAAGGTAATCGTGCAAGGACGCCTCGAGCTCGTGCTGCGCCTCGGGCGGACCGGCCAGCGCAAGCTGCTCGAACCTGGTGCGTCGCCACAGCTTGAACAGCACGTCGGCGACGTGCTTGATGTGCCGGGTCCGGTGGTCGTCCACGTGTCGCTGCATCCGCATCTGCGCCCATCCGCCCTGGTCGTGGCGGCCCGGCACGTCGTCCCACAGGTCGCTGACCTCATCGATCCGCCCCATATCGACGAGGAACAGCCGCGCCTTCTCGAAGTCGACGAGCGCCACCCCCGTCGGCCTGTACGTCTCGACGAGCGACTTGAGCGGCACGAGATCGGCCTCCGGGGCGACGATTGCACGATCGCGGACGGGCCTCGAGACACGCACCACCTCCCACAACCCCGCGCCGTTCGACGAGAACATCGCCAGCCCCTTCGTGTCGCCGCGATCGAACTCGTCTCGCACGAACTCCGACATCGCTGCGACGTCGCGATCGACCGAGCGGATCGCGTCGCGGTCGAGAGCCCGCGCCTGGCCACGGGCGTTCCGGAGGAGGTCGTCGAGCCGCAGCTCGTAGTCGGTCTTTCGCGGGTACCGGCGCCCGTCGACCGTGACGTACACCGACGTGACAGGAAGGGCGGCGTCCCACTCCGCGAGCTTCCGGAGAAGTCCGCGGTCGAGCTCGCTCATTCGATGTCGATCCTCTCGAGCCGGCGCGACGTCTCGTCCTTCCGTTCGAGATCATCCGCGCGCGCGTCGATGACCGCGCGCGCCGCGAGGAAGAACTCACGCGCCGCGTTCAGCAGGTGCTCCACCGCGTCGGGCGACGATCCCTGTGTCGCCGTGACCGCCATGCAGATCGGGCAGAACGCCACCGTGCACACCGGTCTCGTCGAGGCGTCCCCGCTCGTGTCGGCGGTCACGCGTCCGGTCCGTTGACGGCCCGACTTCGCCTTGGCCTCAGCCACGCTCGGTCATGTCCTCTGCGTTCCTGATGCCTCCCCGCCCGCCGAATGCGTGGCGGTGTCCGTCGGAGCGAAGGCGATCTCGAGATGGTCGCCGACGAAGTTCGCGCCGCGCACCTCGAGCCGCTGCAGCGTCTGGGGGAGCGCGAGGTTCCGCTTGTACGTGCCGACGCGAACGTAGAGCTCATCGCCTCGTCGATGGATGTCCATGTCCTCGCGCGAGACGAATGGCAGGCGCATCACCAGGACGTACCCACGTCCGCGCCGCCGCACGCGGATCGGGTGGTCCTGGAACAGCACGTCGACGACTCGGCGGGCCCCGTACACCTCGTGGCCCATGTCCTCGAGCAGCGGGACGCCCACCATCTCGCGGTCGAACAGCTTGGCGGTGAGGATCGGAACCGGCTCGAACGACTCCTTCACCGTCTGCAGGTGCTCGGCCTGGATGTCCTTCCACTTGCCGAAGTAGGGGTCGGTGACGTCCTCGGGGATAATCCGATTCACGACCACGGCGTCCACGCGGTACCCGAACAACCCGAGGTACGTGTACGTGCGGCGCGCCTCCGCGATGACCATCTTCTCCGGGTTGACGACGAGCCGAACGGTCGAAGACTTCTCGTCCGTCAGGATCCGGTGCACCGCGTCGAGGTTGTGGTGCAATCGTTCGACCGCGGCGAAGAACCGATCGCCGGCGATCGGCAGCGACGTCATCTTCGTCACGATCGGCCGGACGCCGCGGACGAGCCGGCGCTGCACGGGGAAGATGCGCTCGATGTACCAGTTCATGATCTCCGGCAGCGACAGGAGTCGCAGCGTCTCAGCGGTCGGTGCGCAATCCACCACGAGCAGGTCGTACTTGCCCTCCTCGACGTGCGTCTTCACGTCGATCAGGCTGAAGATCTCGTCGAGGCCCGGGATCACCGAGAGCTCCTCTGCCTGGATCGTGTCGACGCCGGCCCAGTTCATGAGCTGTACGAAGTAGTCCTGGATCTCGCGCCAGTTGGTCTCGAGCCGGCCTTGCGCGTCGATCTGCTCGGCCCACAGGTTGTCCGTGACCGGGGTCGCGTGCTCGCCGATCTGGGTGTCGAACGAGTCCGCGAGGGAGTGCGCGGGGTCGGTGCTCATCACCAGCGTTCTGTTACCGGACGCCGCGGCCCGAACGGCGGTTGCGGCGGCGACGGTCGTCTTTCCCACACCGCCCTTGCCGGTGAAGAGCAGGACGCGCATCCGAGCGTAGCCTACCCGCCGGGGCGCTTCCCGCGGCGACGTCCCGCGTGGAGCGCCACGTGAGTGGAGCGAACGTCGTGCGGCCCGCGCGGACGAGTGGTTCAGACGCCCTCGACGCGGCCCTTCAGCCCGTCGAGCGCGTTCTCGATGACGCGACGCTCGCCTTGGGTCCTGACGAACCCGGGCAGCAGCACGCCCAGATCGACCGACAACCGGTAGATCACCTTGGTCTCGCGGTCGTCGACCTGGGACAACAGGTACTCACCGGAGATGTGTGAGACGGCGCCCTGCGCTTGGGTCGAGACCCACGACATGCCGCCGTCGGCCGGCGCGTAGCGGTACGCGAGCGTGTAGCTCGCGGCGCCGAGGACCGGTACCTCCACCTCGAAGTGCACCTTCGTGCCGAGGCCTCCTTCGCCCCGCTCGAGGACGCGAACGGACTTCACCTCGGCCCACTCCGGATACGCCTCGAAGTCCGTCAGCACGTCCATGATCTCCGCGGCCGATGCGTTGATGACGGTCTGGCCCTCTGTCTGCTCGCTCATGCGGAGACCGATGCTACTAACGCGACCACGCCGTTCCCCCGATGCGGCCGAGACCGACCGGAGATCGCACTTCCCGAACGAGATCCCACGTGTTCTCGTTCGGGCCTAACGAGGCGAAGCTTGAGGCCTGGAATCCGCAGCCTCGCGGAGCCACCCGGCCAGCTGCTCGGCAGCGCGATCCCACGTGAAGCGACGCTCGACGCGGGTCCTGCCGGCCGCCCCCATCGCATCGGCGCGCGACGGTTCCTCGAGCAGACCGGCGACCGCGTCCGCGACCGCGGCAACGTCGCTTCCCTCGACGAGCACTCCGGTGACCCCGTCGATCAGTGTCTCCCGCGCGCCGCCCGAATCGCCCACCACGACGGGTCGAGCGCACGCGGCCGCCTCCAAGAAGACGAGACCGAGGCCCTCGACCTCCAGGCCGCCGGCTCGGTTCCGGCACGGCATGGCGAAGACGTGACCTACCCGGTAGTAGCGCGGCAGATCTGCCTCGGAGACCTCACCGGCGAAGACGACCGAGCCGGCGGGCGCCTGCATCGCCAGCTCCTCGAGCCGCTCCCGGTACGGCCCGCCGCCGACGATCAGGAGCGCCGCGTCCGGTACGCGCTCGCGGATCGCCGGCATCGCCCGGATGAGCACGTCCTGACCCTTGCGACGAACGAGACGACTCACGCAGACGACGAGTCTCCGGTCCCCGAGGGCGTGAGCGTCGCGGATCCCCTCGAACGCCACGTCGGGATGGAACGTCTCGATGTCGGCGCCCGGGTGCATCACCGACACCGGAACGCGTTCGGGGACGGCCGTGCGGACGACCCGCGCGATGAACGCGCTCGACATCACGACCATGCGCGCGGCACGCGAGGTCGCGCGACGCATGAGGCCGTGTGCCCCGGGCGCGATCGACAGCCAGTACTCGAACCCGTGGGCGCCGGTGACGTACGGAGTTCCGCGCTTTGCCAACCCCGGTCCGAGCAACGCGAGCGGGTATGTCGATCCGAACAACACGACCTCCGCACCGAACTGTTCGATCGCCGCACGAACCTGCCGTGCGACGCCGGGCGTTGGCCACAAGAAGCGATCGGGCTGTCGGAACACGCGGTACGGCGCGCTGTCATCGAAGACGTCCGCGCCGTCCCAGGCGGGGCACAGCACCGCGACGCGGTCCGCGGGGAGCCGTCCCACGAGGGACTCGAGCGACCGCTGGATGCCGCCTATCCGCGGCGGATAGTCGTTGGTCACGACGAGCGTCCGCGGGATCTGCACGGCCGCCTATCCTCTCAGAGTGGTCACCCAGGCTCTGGAACGAGCGGTCGACGCGCTCGACTCCGGCCGCGCGTTCGCCGAGCTCGAGGACGTCGCCGTCACCATCGTCTCGGGAGGCGACGCACGCGACTGGCTGAACGACCTCGTCACGACCGACGTCATGACGCTCGAGCGCTTCGACACGCGGCCGTC
>CALGFI010000141.1 GCA_937881155.1 uncultured bacterium
GGCCGGTGCGTGGGGCATCACGGCCGCGACGGCCTCGCAGGCGCGCGTGATGCGCGAGGTCGGCGTACGGCGGATCGTGATCGCGAACGAGCTCGTCGATCGTGCGTCGATCGACTGGGCGGCGAGCGCGCTCCTCGATCCCGAGGTCGAGCTCCTCTGTTACGTCGACTCGGCGCGCGGCGTGGAGACCCTCGACGCCCGGCTGGCCGACTCGAACGCGCCGAGACGACTCGATGTTCTCGTCGAGCTCGGCTATCTCGGCGGCCGCACCGGCGCGCGAACGGTGGAGGAGGCGATCGGTGTCGCCGAACGCGTTCGCGCATCGAGCACGCTTCGGCTCGCCGGTGTCGCCGGGTACGAAGGACTCGTCTGCCGGGACCGGTCGGAGGCATGCCTCGATCGCGTCCGCGAGTACCTCGACGCGGTGCGCGGCCTCGGCGAGGCGCTCGTGAAGGGTGGCGGGTTCGACGACGGCGTCGTCCTCACCGCCGGCGGAAGCGCGTTCTTCGACGTAGTCGTGGAACGCCTCCACGACATGTGGCGCGGCGATGTGCCCGCGCGCGTCATGCTGCGGTCCGGTTGCTACCTGACGCACGATTCCGGGCTGTACGAGCGGCTGTCGCCGTTCGCCGGCGAGTCCGAGAGCTCCTCGCGGTTCCGCTCGGCCATGGAGGTGTGGGGTCCCGTGCTGTCGCGACCGGAGCGCCGGATGGCGATCATCGGTTTCGGGCGTCGCGACGTTCCGTTCGACCAGGGCATGCCGATCCCCATGTCGGTCAGGTCGAGCTCGGGCGAGCTGCGACCGCTCGACGGCTGCGTCGTGACGGACCTCAACGATCAGCATGCGTTCCTGCGTGTCGAGGAGAGCGTCGCGCTCGACGTCGGCGATCTGGTGAAGTGCGGCATCTCGCACCCGTGCAGCGCGTTCGACCGATGGCGGGTGATCCCGGTGCTCGACGCGAACGATCGCGTCGTCGACGCCGTGGCCACGTTCTTCTGACCTGCTTGGGGGCTCATCGGACCGCGATCGCGTCGCCGACCGTTCCGGCGGCCTCAGCACCGCACCTCGCGCCCTGGACGAGCGCGTCGTGGGGAGGAGCGCCGTTCAGCCGCGCCGCCACGTACCCGGCGTTGAACGCGTCGCCCGCACCTACGGGATCGACGTCGTGAACGCGCTCGGGAACGAGTTCGTGCCACTCGCCCTCTTCGTCGAGGACGCCGGCGCCGCGTTCACCGCGTTTGACGGCGACCTCGCGTGGACCGAACGCGCGACACGCGTGAGCGAGCGCTGCACCGGACAGGTCGCCGGCGAGCTCGGCGAGCTCACGCTCTCCGCCGAGCAGCACGTCCGCGCGCTCGACGAGCGGCGCGATGAGCTCCTTGGCGCGATCGGATCCCCACAAGCCGGGGCGGATGTTGGGGTCGACCACGCGCAGGCCGGTCGCTCGGTCGAGCAACGCGATCGCCGCGCGCTGCGGATCGGGACCGATCAACGCGGTGACGCCCGTTACCAGGACGGCGCGAGCCTCCTCGACCGGCACGGCGTCGAGGTCGCCCGGGCCGAGGGCGCTCGCCGCGGATCCGCCGCGGTAGTAGACGACCGTGCCGCGCGTGTCGCGAAGCATCAACCCCGTGGGACGATCCGGATCCCAGCGGACCCATCGGACGTCGACGCCGCAGCCATCGATCGCTTCATGCACGTGCCGCCCGGCGACGTCGGCGCCGAGTCGGCTGACCCACGCCGCGCTCACGCCGAGGCGAACGAGACCGGCGCACGTGTTCGCCTCCGCGCCGCCGAACGTCACGTGCAGCGTCCGCGACTCCGTGAGCGGGCCATCCACCGCGACCAGGGAGAGCATCGTCTCCCCGAGAGCGATCACGTCAGGGGTGCGCATTCGCTTTGATCGCAGCGGAAGGAACGTGCCTTGACTCGCCGGTGCGCGCGAGCGTAGCATCCGCCGGAATAGTTAGGAAACTTTCCTTAGAAACTCCTTTGGAAGGAAACTCGAGCGGAGGGGGCGACCGACGAGTCCGAACGGATCCGTCGCGGTCGGCACGCCGAGACTGCTTCGCGCGATCAACGAGCGGATCGTGCTGGAGGCCATCCGTGAGCGAGGTCCGATCTCGCGGGCGCAGATCGCCCGCGCGACCGGCCTGTCGAAGCCGACGGTCTCCCAAGCTCTCACCGCGCTGGTATCGGCACGGCTGGCGCGGGAGGCCGGCCGTTCATCCGGCGGGAAGGGTCCGAGCGCCGTCCTGTACGAGCTGAACGCGCGTGCCGGCTGGGTCGTCGGGATCGACGTCGGCCGGGCGTGGGTCCGCGCGGCGCTGGCGGACCTCACGGGAGAGATCGTCGTCCGGCGCGACGAACGCGCCCGCGTGCGGAGCTCACAGACGCTCATCTCGCAGCTCGGCGAGATCGCCCGCGCGCTCGCCGATGAGGCCGGGCTGCGCTGGCGGCATGTGACGTTCGCGACAATCGGGAGTCCGGGAGTATTCCATCCCGAGCTCGGACAGGTTGCCCTAGCACACAGCTTGCCCGGTTGGGGGCGCCAGGGTCTCGTCGAAGCCGTTCAGCGCGAGCTCGGCACGAACATCGCGTTCGAGAACGACGTGAACCTGGCCGCGCTCGGAGAGCAGTGGCGCGGGCTCGGCAAGGGCGTCGACGACTTCGTCGTCGTCCACGTCGGAACCGGCGTGGGCGTCGGTCTCGTCCTGAAAGGCGAGCTGTATCGCGGGAGCAGCGGCGCCGCCGGAGAGATCGGTTACATGCCGCTGGTGGGAACGCAACCGTACGAGCCCGAGAGCCGCAAGCGTGGGGCGCTCGACGCCGTTGCGGGTGCATCGGGGGTAGTGGCCGCGGCGAGGCGTCTCGGGATGGCGGCCCCGCTCACTGCGAAGAACGTGTTCGCGGCGGCCCGTCGCGGCGACCGAAACGCGAACCGCGTCGTGGCGGATCTGGCACGACGGATCGCGCTCGCCGTCGCCGCGGTCGCCTCGGTGGTCGATCCAGAGCTCGTGATCCTGGGCGGCGGGATCGGTTCGAACGGCGACCTGTTGCTCGAACCGGTCGAGCGCGAGATCGCGCAGCTCTCGCCGTTCCGGCCACGCATCGAGGTGTCCGCGCTCCGCGAGGACGCCACCCTGAACGGCGCGGTGTGGATGGCGTTGCAGGCAGCACAGGATCGGCTGTTCGACCGTGGGGAGGTGCCTGCCTAGCGAAGATCGGGCGGGGCGAAGAGCATTCGGGGACGTTGGACGTGGGGGCAACAGAGGGAGGCGACATGAAGCGTTGGTTGATCGTGGTGGCGACGTTCGCACTCGTGGCCGCGGCCTGCACGGCCGGCGGCGAGGACGAGGGTCCGGCGGAGACCGCGCCGACCGGACCGCAAGAGCCGGTGACGCTCGAGATGTGGGGTGCGTGGACCGGGCGCGAGCTCCGTCAGTTCAACCAGATCTTCGACGGGTTCACGGAGGAGCACCCGAACATCACCGTGAACAGCACGGGAGGCGTCGGCGACCGGCAGATCATCCAGGCGATCAACGCAGGCGAGCCGCCGGACGTGGTTCTCTCGTTCAGCCTGGACAACATCGGCCAGTTCTGCACGTCGGGCGCATGGCAGGACCTGACGCCGTTCATCGAGCGCGACGAGTTCGACCTCGGCCAGTTCCCCGACGCGGCTCTCTCGTACACGAGCTTCGGCGGGAGCCAGTGCGCATTCCCGTTCCTCACCGACGCGTACGGGCTGTACTACAACGTCGACATGTTCGATGAGGCCGGGATCGCGGAGCCGCCGAGAACTCTTTCGGAGCTCGCCGACGTCGCGCGAGAGCTCACGGTGTTCGCGCCGGACGGCTCTATCGAGCGCGCCGGGATCGTCATGTCGATCGGCTACTACGAGACGAACGTCGCGACCGTGAGCACGCTGTTCGACGCCCAGTGGTACAGCGAGGATGGAACCGAGTCGGCGATCGACGACGACCCCGCGTGGGTGACGATGTTCGAGTGGCAGCGGGAGTTCATCGCCGATGTCTACGGCGAGGGCGACTTCGAGACGGGCGCCGCACGCCTCGAGGAGTTCGTCGCGGGCCAGGGTGACGAGTTCTCCTCCGCGAACGACTTCCAGACCGGGCGCGCTGCGATGAACATGGACGGCGAGTGGCGGACGGCGTTCATCGCCGACGAGGTGCCGGACCTCAACTACGGGACCGCGCCCTTCCCCGTGCCGGACGACCGCGCCGATTCGTACGGCATGGGACAGATCGGCGGGACGATCATCGGCATCCCTCGAGGATCACCCAATACCGAGGAGGCGTGGCTGCTGCTGCAGTACATGGCGACGAACACGGACACGCTGGTTTACATGGCCAACAACGTGCGGAATGTTCCGACGACGGTCGAGGCGCTCGAATCTCCGGAGCTCGACGTGACCCCGCAGTTCGAGACGTTCCTCCAAATCTTCCAGCACCCGGAATCGCACTATAAGCAGCATTCACCGATCGGTTCGGCGGACCAGACGACGCTAGCCGACTTCGCCGCACGGTGGCAGACCGGGAGGACGGACGACCTGGAGGGCGGCCTGGCGCAGGTGGCGCAGCAGATCGACGACCAGCTCGCACAGGCGTAAGCAAAGGAGACGAAAGCACCGGAGAAGGGAGCTCGATCACGAGCGTCGCTCAGGGCGAGGTCCGGACGGCTCGGGCCGGGGTCGGCGTCGTACGACGCCGACCCCGCCCCCGCAACGTCAAGCGAGCCCTCACCATCCTGCTGTTCATGTCGCCGTGGATCGCGGGATTCCTGTTCCTGATCCTCTATCCCATGGTGTCGACGCTGTACTTCTCGTTCACCAAGTACACGTTGCTCACGTCTCCGGAGTGGATCGGGACCGAGAACTACCGGCTGCTATTCACGCGCGACCCGTTCTTCTGGCAGGCGATCCGCAACACGCTGTGGATCATCGCCATCGGAGTCCCACTGCGGATCATCTTCGGCGTTTTCACGGCGTGGCTGCTCACGCTCCCACGTCGGGGGTCGCGCGTGTACCGGACGATCTACTTCCTGCCGTCGATCGCGCCGCCGGCGGCCGCGGCGCTCGCGTTCGTCGTCGTGTTCAATCCGCGGTTCGGTCCGGTCAACCAGATCCTCCGCGGGATCGGCATCGACGATCCGCCGCTCTGGTTCCACGGTCCCGGAACGTCCAAGTGGGGACTGATCATCCTCGGTCTGTGGGGCATCGGCGACGCGATGATCATCTTCCTCGCCGGCCTCCTCGACGTCCCGAGTCAGCTCTACGAGGCCGCCGACATCGAGGGAGCGAGCGGTTGGCAGAAGTTCCGGCACGTCACGCTGCCGATGATCTCTCCGGTGATCTTCTTCTCGCTGGTGATCGGCGTGATCTACGGCTTCCAGCTGTTCACGCAGGCGTACGTCGTCGCCTTGTCCGTCGCCGGGACGTCCATCGCCGAAGGCGGGCAGAACCTCGGAGCGCCCGAGGGCTCGATGCTGTTCTTCTCGATCTACCTGTTCCAGCAGGGCTTTCAGGCGTTCCGTATGGGATACGCCGCGGCGCTCGCGTGGGTGCTGTTCGCCATCACGATGATCTGCACGCTCGCGCTCATCAAGACCTCGCGCCGGTGGGTCCACTACCAAGGAGCGCTCCGATAGCCACCGTCGTCGCCACTCCTCCGCGGCGGAGATCCGTCGCTGAGATCCCGCGCCGGCCCGTGCCGGACCACGTGCGTCGCAGGCGGTTCCTGCTGACGATCGCCCGGCATTCCGTGCTGATCGCCTTCTGCGTGATCTTCCTGGCACCGTTCGTGTTCATCACGCTCACCGCGGTGATGACGGATCATCAGGCCGTCACGCCGTCGTTCTGGCCGGACCCGTTCCGCTGGGTGAACTTCGCCGAGGTCTTCGACCGCCTATCACTGATTCGTTACGCGTGGAACACCACACAGAT
>CALGFI010000142.1 GCA_937881155.1 uncultured bacterium
GCGACCACCGAGATCTACACTCTTTCCCTACACGACGCTCTTCCGATCTGGTACGGCTCCACCTTTCCGTTCCCGACCATGTAGTACGCCATCATGCCGAGCGGGTTCTCGGTGCGGACGTACACCTCACCGTCGAGCTTCAGCGTCTTGGGGAGCTTCGCCGCCCGGAACTCGCCCGCGGGCAGCTTCTCCATGCACTGCTCGATGATGTCGCAGGACTGCCGCATGCGCTGAGCGAGGACCCAGAGACGGTCGTACGAGTCGCCGTTCCGGCCGACCGGGATCTGGAACTCGACCTCGTCGTACTTCTCGTACGGCTCGTCCTTGCGCGGGTCCATCGGCACGCCGGATGCCTGCAGCACCGGACCCGAGCAGCCGTAGGCGATCGCGACGTCGGGCGATAGCACGCCGACGCCCTTCGTCCTGGCGAAGACGATCTCGTTGCCCATGACGAGGTTGTCGAACTCGGCAAGCTTCTTCCGCACGTGCTTGAGCACCTCGGCCGACTGCTTCAGCCACCCGCGCGGAAGGTCGTCCTTCAGCCCGCCCGGTCGCACGAAGGAGAAGTGCATACGCGCGCCGGTCGCGCTCTCCATCAGCGCCTGGATCATCTCGCGCTCGATGAACGCGTAGAAGATCGGCGTCATCGCGCCGAGCTCGAGCGGGTACGACCCCATGAACATCAGGTGGCTCAGGATGCGGTTCCACTCGGCGAGCATGGTCCGGATCCACTTCGCGCGTTCAGGAACCTCGACGCCGGCCAGCTTCTCGACGGCCATGATGAAGCCGAGCTCGTTGTTGAACGCCGACAGCCAGTCGTGCCGGTTCATCAGGACGAGCGTCTGCCGCGAATCGCGGTGCTCCGCGAGCTTCTCGGCGGCCCGGTGCATGTAGCCGATCACCGGCTCCGCCCGCGTGATGACCTCTCCGTCGAGCTCCAGGACGAGGCGCAGGACCCCGTGGGTGGCCGGGTGTTGCGGCCCGATGTTGAGGATCATCTCCTCGGTTCGGAGGCCGCCGGGCGCCACGACTTCGATATCGATGCCGCCGCCGCGGACCATCCAGTGTTCGCCGGCGGCGGTGAAGTGCGCGCGCTCTTCGGTGTCCACCGCAGGCCATCCTACCGTCGCGTCGCGGAGCGTCGGCCGGGCGCATCGACGGGCGCCGGCCTCGCGCAGGGGGCTACCCTGAGGGAGACATGGCGCGAGCGGGGGTGCGGGGGCTCAAGAAGTGAGCGAGCGCCAGCGAGCGAACGTAGCCCCCGCAACGAGAGGGGTGCGGGGGCTCAAGAAGTGAGCGAGCGCCAGCGAGCGAACGTAGCCCCCGCAACGAGAGGGGTGCGGGGGCTCAAGAAGTGAGCGAGCGCCAGCGAGCGAACGTAGCCCCCGCAACGAGAGGCTCCGAGCCGCGACGGCGCATCCCGTCGGTCGACACGCTGCTCCGATCCGATCCGGCGCGACGCGCCAGCGAGTTGTTCGGCCGGGCCGTCGTGAAGCGAACGTTGACCCGTACGCTCGACGACGTCCGCGGCGCAGCCGAACGCGGTCTGCCCGTCCCGAGCGACGACGTGATCCTCGCGCGGGCGATCGGCCTCGCGTCGTTCGCGGCGAACGGCCTGTCGTCCGTGATCAACGCCACCGGCGTCGTCCTCCACACGGGGCTGGGTCGCTCGCCGCTGCCGGGGCCCGCGGCCGGAACGGCGGCGAAGGTCGCGACCGGGTACTCGGACCTCGAGCTCGATCGCGAGACGGGGGCGCGCGGACGACGGAGCGCGAGAGCGGAGATCCTGCTGACGGCGCTGACGCGGGCAGACGATGCGCTCGTCGTGAACAACGGCGCCGCCGCGGTGTTGCTCGCGCTCTCCGCGCTTGCGCGGGGACGGCACGTGCTCGTCTCACGCGGCGAGCTGATCGAGATCGGCGGCGAGTTCCGGATCCCCGAGATCGTCGCGGCGTCCGGCGCGCGGATGGTCGAGGTCGGAACGACGAATCGAACGCGCGTCGGCGACTTTCGCGCCGCGCTCTCCGACAAGACGGCGGCGATCCTCAAGGTCCATCCGAGCAACTACCGGGTGATCGGGTTCACGGCCGAGCCGACGGCGCGCGAGCTCGCGGCGCTCGCTCGGAAGGCCGACGTGCCGTTCGTGTACGACCTCGGGTCGGGACTGCTCGAGCGCGTCCACGGGATCCCCTCGGGCGAGCCCAACGCCGTCGACGCGCTCCGCGACGGCGCCGATCTCGTCCTGTTCTCCGGCGACAAGCTCCTCGGTGGCCCGCAGGCCGGCATCGTGCTCGGACGGCCCGACCTCGTGACGAGGCTTCGCCGACATCCCATCGCCCGCGCGGTGCGCGTGGACAAGATGCAGGTCTCGGCGCTCGAGGCGGTGCTCGCGATGTACGCGACCGAGCGCCGAGCGGACCTCCCGGTGTGGAGGATGCTGCGAGAACCGGCGGAGGCCATCCACCGCCGCGCTGAGAAGCTGGCGCGCGCGCTCGACGGCGAGCTCTCCGGTGCGCGCGTCACATCGTGCTCGTCGGCGGTCGGCGGTGGGTCGCTGCCGGGATTCGCGATTCCTTCGTACGGCGTGGAGGTTCGCTCCCGCGACCCGAACGCGATGGCGGCACGGCTCCGCACGGGATCGCCTCCTGTGTTCTGCCGCGTCACCGAACGCGGCGTGCTGTTCGACCTGCGGACGGTGGACGGCGAGGAGCTCCCAGATCTCGCGCGGGCGATCCAGTACGCGCGCGAGGGCGACGAGTTCGTCGACGACGACGGCTGAGCGATCGAGTTTCGATCCGTGAGCGAGGAGCGCGCGATCGATCTGGTCGAGCCCCTACAGGTCGTGGCGACCGCCGGGCACGTCGATCACGGCAAGTCGAGCCTCGTCACACGCCTCACCGGTATCGACCCCGACCGGCTGGCCGAGGAGAAACGGCGTGGTCTCACGATCGATCTCGGTTTCGCCTGGGCCACGTTGCCCTCCGGCCGGGAGGTCGGCTTCGTCGACGTCCCGGGACACGAGCGGTTCGTGCGCACGATGCTCGCCGGCGTGGGACCGGTTCGGCTGGTGCTGTTCGTCGTCGCGGCCGACGAGGGCTGGCGACGACAGACCGAGGAGCACCTCGCCATCGTCGACGTGCTCGGCGTCACGGGCGCGGTCGTGGCGCTGACCAAACGCGACCTCGTCGACGCGGATCGCCTCGAGGACGCGCGCATGGAGGTCATCGAACGCGTTCGCGGCTCGGCGCTCCAGAGCGCGACGGTCGTGTCGTGCTCGTCCGAGACCGGCGAAGGCGTGAACGAGCTCGTCGACGCGCTCGACGACATGGTCGCGAACGCGCCCGTACCGCCCACCGACGGGCGGACACGCCTGTTCGTGGATCGCGTCTTCCCGGTCGCCGGTGCGGGGACCGTCGTCACCGGAACGCTGACCGGCGGACCGCTGGCGGTCGGCGACGAGGCTGAAGTGTTGCCGACCGGTGTTCGCGCGCGTATCCGATCGCTGCAGACGCACAAACGGCAGATCGAGGTCGCGAGGCCCGTCTCCCGCGTGGCGGTGAACCTGGCGGGGGTCGACCGCTCGCGGCTGACGCGCGGCGACGTGCTGGCGCATCCCGAACGGTGGCACCCGACGAGCCTGATCGAGGCGAAGATCCGACCCGTGCGAGGCCTCGCCCACGAGCTCACCTCCCGAGGCGCGTTCTCGTTCCACGCCGGAGCCGCGGACCGTGACGCGAAACTGCATCTGTACGCCGCGAGGTCCGTACCAGACGACGGGGCGTTCGTGCGGATCTACCTGTCGGCGCCGGTGGCCCTTGACGTGTACGACCGGTTCGTCCTTCGCGAGTCGGGACGAAGCGAGACCGTGGCCGGCGGTGTCGTCCTCGATACGTTCCCGCCGCGCCGCGCCGGCGCCACCGCCGTCGATCGCCTCACCGTTCGGGAGCGGGCGACGCGCGACGAGCTCGCCGAACTGCTCGTGTCCGAACGCGGCGCGGCGACAGTTGCCGATATACGCATCGTCGTCGGAACCGACCCGTCGGATATCGCGAACGCCCGACGGGCCCGACACTGGTGGGTGCACGATCGCGTCGCCGACGTCGTGCGCGACGACGTGACGGCGACGCTCCAGGCGTTCCACGACGCGTCGCCCCACGCCGAAGGACGCGAGACGGCCGCCGTACGACGCGACATCGTCGCCGCGCTGCGACGCGCCGGTGCGCCAGGCGACGCGGAGATCGCCGACGCGCTCCTCGCCCATCTCGTCGACCAAGGGGCAGTCGAACGAGCCGGTTCGGTGTTCCGTCTCCCCGGCCGAACCGCAGGCGTCGCAACGGAGGAGGTCGACCGGGTAGTGCGCGTCGTCGCGGACGCCGAACCCACTCCGCCGACGGTTGCCGAGCTTCAACAACGGGGTTTCGGCGGCGACACGATCGACGCCGCGGTGCGCCGGGGCGTCCTGGTCCGGATCGCGCCGGACCTCGTCCTCACACGATCCATGGTGGACCGCGCGATCGAAGTCGTTCGCGAAGCCGGCGCCGAAGGCTCGACCGTGAGCTCGGTCCGCGAGCGCCTCGGCACGTCGCGGCGGTACGCCGTTCCGCTGATGGAGCATCTCGACAGGACGGGAGCCACGCGCCGATCCGGCGACCTGCGATTCGCGCGGGGGAAGTAGCCTTTCGTTGCGGGGTCCGCACAACGCTCGCTTCGCTCGCTGTGCTACCCCCGCCCCCCGGCGACGCGCGCGATCAAAGCGACCTCGACGGACGCCCCGAGGGGAAGCTCCGCCACACCGACCGCCGCGCGCGCGTGCTTTCCGTCCTCGCCGAAGATCTCGACGAGCAGGTCGCTCGCGCCGTTCGCCACCTTCGGCTGATCGCCGAAGCCGGGCGCGGACGCGACGAACACGTCGACCTTCACGATGCCCTTCACGCGATCGAGGGAACCGAGCTCCTGGCGCAACACGGCAAGCGCCTGGAGCGCGCACCGGCGGGCCGCTTCCTGGCCCTGCTCGATGGACACCTCGGCTCCGACCTTGCCGGTCGAGAGCACCTTGCCTTCCTCCATCGGGATCTGACCGGAGACGAACGCTTGGTCCCCCGACAACCGAACGGGGATGTACGACGCGACGGGAGCGGCAGGCGCCGGCAGCCGGATGCCGAGGTTCGCCAGGAGCTCCTCGACCACGGTTACGAACGGCCCTCCGCGAACCTCACGTACGGCATCCTCGCAGAGCGCTCACCGATGCGCTCGCATCGCGTCGGGAAAGGTGAGTGTCCGGGTGTCCTTCGACGTCTCAGCCGGCGAGCGCTCGCCGCCGCAGCAGCTGTCTGCGTTCGAACTCGTTCAGGCCGCCCCAGATCCCGTGTGTCTCGCGGATCCGGATCGCGTACTCCAAGCAGACGTCGCGAACGGAGCATCGGGCGCAGATGGCCTTTGCCTTCGCCTCGCGCCCATCCTTCTCGTTGCGCTTCTCGAAGTAGTTCGGGGCGAAGAACAGCGATGCGTCCTCGCCACGGCACGCGGCGGCGAACTGCCATCCCCACGTCCAGTCCGCGTACATCCGTTCGGCCACGCGGGCACTCCTCCTGGAGCGGGACCTCGCGTCCCTCGAAAGATGGTTCGTATCTGGACGGCATCGGGATTCAGTTGGCCGGAGGTTTCCCGTCACGTTGCGCGGAAACGTCACGGCTCATCGTGCTCGGGATCCGCCTCGACCTCGGGCTGGACGCGCAGCATGAGCCCGTCGACGCCTCGAACGCGAACGCGCGTGCCGGCCGGGATGGGACCGTCGACGCTCCGAGCGCGCCACAGCGTTCCCTTCACGTGGACCGGCCCCTCCGGACGGAGCTCACCCTTCGTCTCGCCCACCAGCCCGACGAGCGCCGTCTGCGTCGCGGTCATCCGATCCCGCGACTGCGTGGCCACGGTCAGCCCGAACGCCCAGTACAGGAGCGCCGCCACCGTGGCCGACCCGATCAACCACGGCGATAGGTCGATCTCGTCGGAGACGCCCGAGAACAGGAGGATCGATCCCCCGACGAACCCGCCGAGTCCGACGAACGTCGGAGCGCCGAGCGACCGCGCTCGGACTTCGAACGTCATCAGCGCCACGCCGCCGAGCAGCAGAGCGAGGCCGAGCCACGAGAACGGCACGACGGTCAGCCCGTAGACCGCGAGTGCCAACATCAAGACACTCGCGATCCCCGCGAAGCCCAGCCCCGACTGCGTGAGCTCGAACGCCAGCCCCGCCAGACCGAGCACCATCAACACGTAGATCCACGTCGGCGATGCGGCCGCGTGGAGGGTCCGGTCCCACGGGCCGAGGTCGACGAACCGGACGTCGACCGGATCCTCGCTCTCCTCGCGCGCGATCCTGGTCTGCAACGTCACGTCGCCGGTGGCGGTCGAGACGGTCCTCTCGTCGATCTCCTCGAGGAGCTCGACGACGGAAACGGCGGCCACGTCCGCGATCCCCAGGTCGAGCGCCTGCTGCGCGGGAAGGGGCTCCGCCGGGAACGGCTCGGTGACGGAGCGGCCACGTTCGGTCGTCCACATGTCGATGAGGTCGGCCAGCTCGGCGCGCGTCGGGTCGGCCCGATCCGCCAGGTCGAGGGGCGTGAGTGGCCCGGCTCCCGCACCAGGGGCCATGGCGCCGAGGCTCGCCGCGTACATGAACAGGAGTGCGGCGCCGCGGGCCTTGGCAGGCGCCGGGCCGATCCACACGATCACCGGCACGGACGCTTCGTGGATCCTCTCGGCGAGCCCGACGGCGTCTTCGTCGAGCGTGCCCGCGCTGTCGAGCTGCAGTACGAGGGTCGAGCCGTTCGTCTCAGCCTCGGCGATCACGTCACCGAGGTACTCGGCGACGGTCCGGTCCATCGACCCGTCCACCTCGGCCACGACGACCGATGCACCGTCGGCCTCCTGCGCCGTGGCCGTCGCGGCGGGCGTCAGGAGGGCGACGGCAAACAGGACGAACACGGCACGACGCATCGGATCGGCCATGCTACCTGCGGGTTCTGCGCGGTGGAGGCGGGATATCCTTCGCCCGAACGCGAATGCAGACCCGAGAGCGAAGGCCGCGGACCGGGGCCGCGCCGGCCGAGCCGGCCCTCCGGCCCAAACGACAGGTGGCGCCCGAGACGCCGCTCGTCCTCGTGCTCGTCCTGGCGGTCGGTTCGGTCCTCGTGGCCCTCCTCTTGCTTCCCCTGTTCGCCGGGGCGGACGCCGGCGTGAACGCGTTCCGAGAGCGGCTCGACACGGCGGGCATCGGCAAGGTCAAGATCCCGCGGTTCCCGGAGCGTTCGGTGATCTACGCCGCCGACGGCTCGATCCTCGCCAAGGTCTTCCTCGACGAGAACCGGCGGGTCGTGAAGCTCGAGAACGTCTCGCCGGTCGCGCGAGACGCGGTCCTGGCGATCGAGGACGCGCGCTTTTACGAACACGGCGCGCTCGACTTCACCTCGCTCCTGCGCGCGGCGATCACGAACGTCGCGTCGGGCGAGATCGAACAGGGCGGCTCCACGCTGACGCAGCAGCTCGTGAAGAACGTGCTGATCGATGCGCCGGCGCAGACGTTCGCACGGAAGTTCCAGGAGGCGGCGCTCGCGATCCGTCTGGAGAACAAGTACACGAAGGACGAGATCTTGGAGCTGTACGTGAACGAGGTCTACTTCGGCAACGGCGCGTACGGCATCGGCACGGCGTCGGAGACGTACTTCCGCAAGCCGCCGGGTCAGCTGAGACTGGCCGAGGCAGCGCTGCTCGCCGGTTTGATCCGCGCGCCCGGACTGTACGACCCGATCGCGAACGAACGCACCGCGATCGCGCGACGCAACCTCGTTCTCGACCGCATGGCCGAGGTCGGCTTCGTCTCGTTCCAGCGCGCCGAACGCGCCAAGGATCGGCCGATCCGACTGGCGGAGGATGTGGGACCGCCGGAGCACAAGGTCGAGCCGTTCTTCGTCCACTACATCCGCGAGCTGATCCTCGACAACGAAAGCGGTGAGTTCGATGCGTTCGGTGAGCGCTATACCGGCCGCGTACGCATGCTCTACCAGGGCGGCCTGCGGATCTATACGACGCTCGATCCGCAGTGGCAGGGATACGCGCAGGACGCCGTCGATTCGAGCCCGCACATCGACCCGGGCAAGGGTCCCGACGTTTCGCTCGTCTCGGTCGAAGCCGGCACCGGACGGATCAAGGCCATGCTCTCCGGCAAGAACTACAGGCGCGACCAATACGACCTCGCGTGGCAGGGTGCTCGGCAGACGGGTTCCGCGTTCAAGCCGTTCACGCTCGTCGCCGCGTTCGAGGACGGGTTCCCGCCGGGGAAGGTGTACTCGTCGGCGTCGCCGAACTGCTCGCTGCGGGGGTGGATCAGCGAGTCGGGCTGCGTGAGCAACGCCGAGGGCGGGGGTGACGCCGGGTACATGGACCTGTGGACGGCGACCGAGAACTCGGTGAACGTCGTGTTCGCGCAGCTCGCGCTCGATGTCACCCCCGAGCGCATCGCCGAGGCCGCCCACGAGATGGGCATCACCTCCCGGCTCGACGCGGTACCGTCGATCACGCTCGGCGTCGAAGAGGTCTCGACGCTCGACATGGCTTCGTCCTTCGGGACGCTGGCGAACGACGGCCAGCACTGCGAGCCGTTCGCCGTCGCGCGTGTCGAACAGCCGCGGGAGGAAGGCGGCGGGTACGAGCTCCTGTACCGACACCGGCGCGCCTGCGATCAGGTCGTCGACACCGACATTGCCCATCTCGTCACCGCGATGCTCCAACGAGTGATCTCGTCGGGGACGGGTACGGCCGCGAACATCGGCCGGCCGGCTGCCGGCAAGACCGGCACCGCGCAGGACTACACGAACGTCTACTTCGCCGGCTACACGCCACAGGTCTCGACCGCGGTGTGGGTCGGTTTCCCATCGGGACAGATCGCGATGGACTCGTACTACGGCGGTTCGGTGTACGGCGGCACCGTGGCCGCGCCGATCTGGCGAGCGTTCATGGCGCGCGCCGTGCAGGGGTATCCGGCCGAGGGTTTCGAACCGGCCCCGCCGCCCGAACGCGGACGCGTTCCCGACGTCGCCGGCCTGCGCTCCGCCGAGGCACAGCAGATCCTGGTCGACGCGAACTTCACGCCGATCGTCAAGAAGGTCCCGTCTGCGGCGCCGGTCAATACCGTTCTCGGACAGTCGCCCACCGGTGACACACGCGCGGTGCTCGGCACCGGGGTGACGATCGAAGTCGGCGACGGCAAGGGCCACATGGTCGACGTGCCGCGCGTCGTCGGGCTCACGGAAGAGCGGGCGCTCGAGGAGATCGAGAACGCCGGCCTCGTCGCAGGGGTGGAGCATGCATCGATCGAGGAGGCGGCACTCGAGGGGATCGTCCTCGATCAGTCGCCGAACGGCAGCGCTGACTTGACGGTCCGCCCGGGAACGACGGTCACGATCGTCGTCGGCCGGCTCGTGGATCGCGGTGGCAGCGGGAGCGCCGACGGGAGCGGAGACGGCGACGGAAGCGGAGACGGTACCGGTCCCGGCAACGGGGGAAACGGGAAGCCGGGCGGGAACGACGGCGACGGCGGCCCGGCGAGACTCGGCCGACCTGGGGGCCTCCGTACCTAGGCGCCGAGCCGCTCGCGCACCCTGCGTTGCACCTCGGCGCCGTCGACCTTCCCCTTGGCCTTGGCCATGACCTGGCCCATGACCTTGCCCATCTCCTTGATCGAGGTCGCGCCCGTCGTCGCGATCGCCTCGTCGACGAGTGAATCGACCGCAGCGTCGTCGAGCTGTTCGGGCGCGTAGTCGCGGAGAACCTCGCGTTCGGCGCGTTCGCGTTCGGCGAGCTCCGCTCGTCCAGCAGCGTCGAACGCCTCGATCGACTCGCTCCGCTTCTTCACCTCTTTGCCGGCGACCTCGCGAATCTCGTCGTCGGTCAGCGGCCGGCGGAGCTCCTTCTCGCGGTTCGTGATCGCGGCGACCAGGAGCCGGAGCGCACCCAGCCGAACCTTGTCGCCGGCCTTCATGGCGGCTGTCATCTGCTCCCGAACGGCCGTCTCGAGCGGCGCACGAAGAGGTCCCGCTTCGCCCTGGCCCTCCGACGTCATCCGTAGACTCCTCGATCGTGCTCGCGTGGGTCGCGTCATCGATCGCCGCCGCGGGCTTGGCGTGCGTCGCATACGGCGTCGCGATCGAACGGCACGCGTACCGGCTCGTTCGACGCGAGATCGCCATCCTACCGGCCGACGGCCCGGCGACCCTATCGGTGCTTCACCTCTCGGACCTGCATTTCCCGGCCAAGGACGAGCGCAAGGCGAGATTCCTCGCGTCGCTGCCGAAGGCCGACGTCACCGTCGTCACCGGTGACTTTCTGGCGGGGTCCGACGGCATCGAGACGGTTGTGGCGGCGCTCCAAGCGAATCGCGGCCGGATCGCGTCGTGGTTCGTGCTGGGTTCGAACGACTACTTCGAGCCGCGGTTCGTGAATCCGTTGCGATACCTCGTTGCGGGCAGGGCGGGGCGGCCGCGGCGCGCGC
>CALGFI010000143.1 GCA_937881155.1 uncultured bacterium
CCACCGAGATCTACACTCTTTCCCTACACGACGCTCTTCCGATCTGAGGACGGCGTCCTTCTTCGCGAGGGGCTCGCGCGGCTCCTCGCCGACGAAGGGCACGAGATCACCGCCTCCGTCAGCGACGCGCTTGGGTTGGTCGAGGCGGTCGAGAAGGAACGTCCCGACGTGTGCATCGTCGACGTTCGGATGCCGCCGACGTTCACCGACGAGGGACTGCGCGGCGCGCTCGAGATCCGGGAGCGGTGGCCGGGCTCGCCGGTGCTCGTCCTATCGCAGTACGTGGAGGAGCGGTACGCGACCGAGCTGCTCTCCGGCGACTCGAACGGCGTCGGCTACCTGCTGAAGCAGCGCGTCGCCGACGTCCGCGACTTCCTCGACGCGCTCGACCGCGTCGCCCGGTGGTGGGACGGCGCTCGACCCGGAGGTCGTCGCCCAGCTCCTCGCCCGCGCGCGCCGGCACCCGCACGACGAGCTCACGCCGCGCGAGCGCGAGGTCCTCGCGCTCATGGCCGAGGGACTTTCGAACGCCGGGATCGCGCAGCGCCTCGTCGTCACCGAGGGTGCGGTCGAGAAGCACGTAACGAGCATCTTCCAGAAGTTGCGTCTCGAACCCGCCGAGACGGACCATCGCCGCGTGCTCGCCGTGCTTCGATATCTCGAAGACCGAAGCTGAGGGGCCGATGGCGATCATCGAGGTCGAGGGACTCCGCAAGGAGTACCGGCGTTTGCGCGGCGGGCGAACCCTGGCCGTCGACGGGCTCGACCTGTCCGTCCCCGAGGGCGGCGTGTTCGGGTTCCTCGGACCGAACGGCGCCGGCAAGACGACGACGATCCGCTGCCTGCTCGGGCTCGTCCGGCCGACCGGCGGGCGAGCGCGGCTTCTCGGGGCCGACTCGAACCGCGACCTGTCGAGGGTGATCGGGCGCGTGGGGTCGATCGTCGAGGCTCCTGCCCTCTACCCACGATTCACCGGGCGACGGAACCTCGAGCTCCTCGCGCTGATCGACGCGATCCCGCGTTCGAAGATCGCCGAGGTGCTCGAGCAGGTCGGCCTGACCGCACGGGCGGACCATCTCGTCAAGACGTACTCGCTCGGGATGAAGCAGCGGCTGGGGATCGCGGCCGCGCTGCTGAAGGATCCCGATGTGCTGATCCTCGACGAGCCGGCGAACGGGCTCGACCCCGCGGGGATCGTCGAGGTGCGCGGGCTCTTGCGCGAGCTCGGCCGGCAGGGGCGCACGGTGTTCGTCTCGAGCCACATCCTGTCCGAGGTACAGCAGGTCGCGGATCGCGTCGCGATCATCGCGCACGGTCGCCTCGTCGCATCGGGTCGGACCGGCGAGGTCCTCAGCGCCGGCAGGGCGAACCGGCTCATCGTTCGGCTCGACGACATCCACGCAGGGCTCGAAGCGCTCACGGCGGCCGGCTTCGCCGCGTCGGCGGTCGACGACACGCTCCGTGTCGATGCCCCTCCCGATCGGGGCGCCGATGTCACGCGCGCGCTCGCGGATCGCGGGCTGTATCTGAGCGAGCTCACGCCGGAGCGCATCGACCTCGAAACGGTCTTCCTCGAGCTCACGAAGGAGCCGTCGTGATCGCGCTGGCGCGTTCGGAGCTGCGGCGGTTCCGATCCAGGCGGCTGGTGAAGGCGCTGGTCGTTATCGCGCTGATCGGCATCGCCACGACAGTGGTGATCCTCGCGGTGAGGTCGCAAGCGGGGACACCGAACGAGTTCGGGCTGGTCGACGCTCGGGCATTCATCGAAGGCACGTCGTCGCTGTTCGCGATCGCCGGGTGGCTGATCGGCGCGTCGCTCGTCGGGGCGGAGTGGCAGGCCGGCACGATGATGACGCTGCTGACGTGGGAGCCGCGCCGGCTCCGCGTTCTCGCGGTGAAGACGCTCGCCGCGGCGATCGGCGTCTTCGTGATGGTCCTTCTGCTCGACTTCCTGTTCACCGGGCTGATGGCGCTCGTGGCGGCGACACGTGGCACCACCGAAGGCACGGACGCCTCGCTCGTGCGCTCGCTCGTCGCCCTCGACGTGCGCGTGGCTGCCCTGTCGATGTTCGGAGCCGTTCTCGGGCTCGCGCTCGCGACCGTCACGCGGAACACGGGTGCGGCGCTCGGGATCTCGTTCGTCTACCTGGCGATCGTCGAGGGGATCATCCGGGGCTTGCGCCCCGGGTGGACCGCGTGGCTCCTCGGCGACAACGGCAGCATCTTCCTGATCGGACGCGACAACCCGGAGCTTGGCCGTTCGGTCTGGAGCGCCGCGCTCGTCCTCGTCGTCTGGTCCGCGGCGTTCGTCTCGGTCGCGACGGCCACGTTCCTCGCGCGCGACGTCGATTGATGCCGGTGGTCGACCGGTACCTCGAGGCCCGCGATTGAGGGCTGTCGTCTTCGACCGATACGGACCTCCCGAGGTCCTGCGCGTCGAGGACGTCGAGCGGCCAGTCCCAAAGGAGGACGAGGTCCTCGTCCGCGTCTACGCCACGACGGTCACCCGGACGGATACGGGGCTCCGCAGCGCCGAGTACGGCTTCATGCGACTGTTCACCGGCCTTCGTCGACCGCGGCAGAGGATCCCGGGGATCGAGCTGGCGGGGGTGGTCGAGGAGGCCGGTTCGGCGGTCACCGAGTTCGTGGCCGGCGACCGCGTCTTCGGGATCGGCTCCGCGACGAACGCCGAATTCGTACGCGTCCGCGCGAGCGGCACCTTGGCGCACACGCCGTCGAACGTGTCGTTCGTCGAGGCGGCGGCGATCGCCGATGGCGGCTGCACGGCCCGGGCGTTCCTCGAGCAAGTTCGCG
>CALGFI010000144.1 GCA_937881155.1 uncultured bacterium
ACGTAAGCCGCCACGACCACCGTCGCAGACCGTTCACGCTTCGTGACTCGTTCACTCGTCGTTCATGTACGAGCCGGAAGACGTTCACGGTCGGCCTCTAGCGTCGCCACGAGAGACCGACCATCGACGCCAAGGAGGGCAGATGGTGAAGCGGAGGAAGTGGGCCGTCGTGGCCTTGTTCGCGGCGCTGACGCTCGTGGCCGCGGCGTGCGGTGACGACGACGGCGACGGCGGCACTGACGGCGGCGGAGCGCCGACGGGACCGGCGAATCTTGAGGGGTCGATCGTCGTCTCGGGCTCGTCGACCGTGGAGCCGATCTCGTCGCTCGTCGCAGAGATCTTCAACGAGACCAACCCGGACGTAGCCATCACGGTTGACGGGCCAGGCACCGGTGACGGGTTCGAGCTGTTCTGCAACGGCGAGACCGACATCAGCGACGCCTCGCGGCCGATCGAGCAGGAGGAGGCCGACGCCTGCGAGGCCAACGGCATCCAGTACACGGAGCTCGAGGTCGCGTTCGACGGCATCACGGTGATGACCAACCCCGAGAACACGGCGGTGGAGTGCCTGAACAACGGTGACCTGTACGCGCTGTTCGGCCCGGAGTCGGAGGGATTCAGCACGTGGAGCGACGCGAACGCGCTCGCGCAACAGGTCGGCGGGAACGGGAACTTCCCGAACGAACCGCTCGAGATCACCGCACCGGGCGAGGAGTCGGGAACGTACGACGCGTTCATCGAGCTGTCCGGGATCCCGGACATCGCCATCGAGCAGGGCATCCCCGAGGATGAGTCGGAGGCCCTGCGCCAGGACTACACGTCCTCGCCGAACGACAACGTGATCATCCAGGCCATGGCCGGTTCTCCGTCATCGCTCGGTTTCGTCGGGTTCGCGTTCGCCGAGGAAGCCGGTGACCAGGTGCGGGAGATCGGCATCGATGGCGGCGACGGATGCGTCACGCCGTCCGCCGAGACGATCAGCGACGCCTCGTACCCGCTTTCACGCTCGCTGTTCATCTACGTGAACAACGAGAATCTGGGGCAGAGCGAAGCGTTGCGTGCCTACGTCGACTACTACCTGACCGACGAGGCCCTGAACGAGCTGGTGTCGGAGGTCGGGTACATCCCGCTGCCAACGGACCGGATCGAGGCGACACGCGGCGTCTGGGCCGAAGCCGCCTGAGCCGAACGTCGTCGTCACGGGAGGGCCGGCCCCGATATCGGGGCCGGCCCTTCCACCACTAGACTCGGACGAGGGACCATGGCCGCTACGATCGTCACGCCCAGCGCCGATCTCCTGCGCGGCAGCGCCCGCCGTCGCCGCAAGGAGCTACTGGTCAAGGCGCTGTTCCAGGGCGCCGCGCTGTTCTCGCTGATCGTGAGCGTGGCGATCGTCGTCGCCCTCACCGGCCAGGCGATCTCATGGCTGTTCGACATCGAGTTGTCGTGGTTGTGGGCGGGCGTGTGGTCACCCCGCAGCAATCAGTTCGACATCCTCACCCTGTTCCTGGGAACGATGCTCATCTCGGTCATCGCGATGGTCGTCGCCGCTCCGCTCGGGATCGGCGCTGCGCTGTACCTGTCGGAGTACGCGAACCCGGGCGTCCGGCGGACGCTGAAGCCAATCCTCGAGGTCCTCGCCGGCATCCCCAGCGTCGTCCTCGGCTACTTCGCGCTCACCGTGATCCAGCCGGACCTCGTACAGCTGATCTTCAACGACGTCGGTGCGTTCTCCTACCTCGCCGCCGGCATCGCCGTGGGCATCCTGACGATCCCGTTGATCGCGTCGGTCGCCGAGGACGCGATGTACGCCGTGCCGCATGCGCTCCGAGAGGCGGCCTACGGGATCGGCGCTCGCCGGCGCACCGTGGCGATCCGTGTGGTCATCCCGGCGGCCGTGTCGGGCATCGTCGCCGCGCTGATCCTGGGCATCTCCCGGGCGATCGGCGAGACGATGGTCGTCGCGATCGCCGCGGGAGCGACCGGGAGCGCCCAGCGGACGTTCAACCCGCTCGACGGCGGGCAGACCATGACGGGTGCGATCGCGTCGCTCGCCATCGGCTCGGACCGGGTGCAAGGCTCCGACCTCGCGTTCCCGTCGCTGTACTTCGTCGGGCTGCTGCTGTTCGCGCTGACGTTCACGCTCAACGTCGCGAGCGAGCGTTTCGTCCGCCGCGTTCGGAAGAACTACTGATGTCCGCGGTCGCCGCTACCGAGAGCACCCGGCGGACGGTCGAGCTCGCCCTCCGCGGGCGCCGGGTCGACGTGCGTGGTCGAGCGTTCCAGGCGCTGCTCCTGCTCACGCTGCTCATCTCGTTGGGCATCTTGGTCGTGCTGCTGTGGACGACGTGGAACACCGCGCGGCCCGTTTTCACCGAACGGGGGTGGGACTTCGTCCGCAGTGACGTGTCGAGCCTCGCGAGCCGCGCCGGCGTGTGGCAGGGGATCGTGGGCTCGTTGATCCTGGCCGGGTTCGTGATCGTTGTCGCGCTGCCCCTCGGCGTGGCCGCGGCGATCTACCTTCAGGAGTACGCCCGCGACACGGCCCTGAACCGTCTCCTGATCGCAAACATCCG
>CALGFI010000145.1 GCA_937881155.1 uncultured bacterium
GAGCGTTCCGATCGGCACGAACACCTCGACGAGCGCGGCGGCGAGCGCGCCGAGCGTCACGAACGGGAGCGCCTGAACGAGGAGCGATTCGAAGATCACGATGTAGGAGCGGATCCACGCGACGCGCTGCGGGTCGAGTGCGCGCAGCGAGACAGCCGCGAGAGCGATTGCGGCAGCGAGGAGCAGGATCGTGCGCGCCGTGACCGGACGGGAACGAGGTGCGGCGAGTGCCATCAGCAGTACCTCGAGAACGAGACGGCGAACCCCTGGAACGCGTCAACCATCATCGTCTCGCCGTTCGAGCTCGTCACGTCCAACATCGCGTCGGCGGCGACCCGTCCCGTCACGCCCGTCTCGGTCAGGACGGCTTGATCGAGGTATACGCCGCCTGCCACCGTGGCCTCGACGACCCGCCGACTGCCGGGAACCGTGTCCTCGACCGCGTCGACGATCGTCGTGTCGGGCATTGCGAGTCGATGTCTCTCGCTGGTTCCGGTTCCGGCGACGACGACGAGGACGGAACGGTTCGTCGCGCGTTCGGCCGAACGGACGATCTCCCGTGTCAATCGATCGAGGCGGTGGATGCCGCCGTGAAGCACGACGCCGAGGAGGTCGGAGACGGCGTCCGCGCCGTACCCGGACTCGAGATCCACGTCGACCGCGAGCGGGGCCGCGGCCGTGTCGCCGAACACCACGTCGACGGGATCCTGACCCGGGTACCACCCGCCGCCGACCAATCCGCGGTCGCGCTCGTCCGCCGCGACGAGACCGACGAGCGTTCGCGGATCGGCATGTTCCTCGAGGTCATCGGCGAGCGTGGCGATCACGTGGACCGGCGCACCTTCGGCCAACGCTTCGTGCACCTCGCCGGCGTGAGAGCCGGACGCGTCGTTCCGGACGAACGAGCCGGTGATGCCGTGCTGGGACGGCAGCCCGCCCGTCCCGATCGTCGTGAGCGTCGCCGCGGGATCGAGCGGCAGCGACCCCGTTGTCGCGTCGAGCGTTCCGACGCCGTCTTCCATCAGCGATCGGACATACGGCCACCCGTTCGGGTAGTCCTCGAGGTCTGCCGTTCCGGTCGACGCCCACGCGATCAGTAACACGAGACGCGGTGGTGAACCGGAGGAAGCCGCGACTCCGTCGATCGGCTCTCCCGAACGGACGTCCGGGAACGGCCGGTCGAACGCGAGGATCTCGCTCACCGTCGGCGCGATCCGATCGAGACCGACGTTCCGCGGCATGGTGGCGCCCGGCGCGACGCCCGAGCCCCAGAACACGACGGGCACACGGGTGTCGGCGTTGGCGCTCGGCCACGCGATCCTCGTGCCGCCGAGCTCGGTGAAGATCGGTACGTCACCCGCTACGCCGAGAACGTCGGCGGAGCGTCCCTCGCGATACCCGTTCGCGATCAGCTGGCGGAGCTTGGCGTCGAGGGGACAGAACGGCACGCGAGGCGCCTCGTTCGTTCCCGCATCGCAGGATCGGCCGACGCAGAGCGCTTGCAGCGCGCCCGCCGGCAGGCCGATCGCCGCGAGGACCGCGAGCAGGACGAGCAACCTGCGCGTGTTCACGTTCGTCCACGGTACCGGTGGGTGGGTTGTCGTTCCACGCACGGTGGTGTTTGGTATGCCGTCCGTGGCCGCCTCCCCCCGATGTCTCGCGCTGGCGGCGGCCGTATCGCTCCTCGTCGCGGCGTGCGCGGCACAACCGTTCGACGAGCGAGGAGTCGCTCGCGCCGCAATGCCTCAAACATCGTCGGGTGAGCTGGCCGAGCTCGCGTGCTCGATCCCGCACGAGTGGTTGCTCACGACGTGGCGCGGCAACCGGAACGATAGGAGCGCGGAGCTGCAGATCCTCCCGATCGCACCGAACTTCGTCGGGTCGGGACTCCCACATGTCGGTCCGTGGCCCTACGCGCAGGACATCCCGATGTTCTGGTACGGCGAGGGACACATCGCTCCGGCCGGCGTCGTCGAGCGACCGGTGACGCTCGCCGGCGTTGCGCCGACGCAGGCGGCGCTGCTCGACTTCCCGTTCCGAACACCGGACGGGTCGCCGATGCACGAGGCGCTCGTCGGCTCCGGCGATCCGCCGAGGCTGATCCTCACCATCATTTGGGACGCGGCCGGACGCAACGTGCTCGACCGCTGGCCGAACGCGTGGCCGTTTCTCGAGTCGCTGATCCCGAACGGCGCGTGGTACGAGAACGCGACGGTCGGGACGACGCCGACGTCGACGGCGCAGACGCACGCGACGATCGGGACCGGCACGTTCCCCGACGATCACGGCATCGTCGCGCACCGCTTGCGCATCGGCGAGGACCTGACTACGCCGTGGGCGCTCGGACCCACCTACCTGATCGACCCGACGCTCGCGGACGTGTACGACCTGGCGATGGGCAACGACCCCGTCGTCGGCGAGCTCGGCACCGTGAGCATCCATCTGGGGATGCTCGGCCACGGGACGATGTGGGGGGGCGGGGACCAGGACATCGCGGTCGTTCGCGAGAAGGTCGGCGCCGAAACGCTCGGCGCCGAAGGGTTCGAGTGGAACCTCACGCCGGCGCTCCGTCCGTACTACCGGTTCCCCGAGTACCTGAACGAGGTCGGCGGGTTCGAGGCCGACGTGCGGGCCGTCGATGCGGCCGACGGCCGCATCGACGGCCGCTGGCGCAACAACGACATCGAACCGCTCCTCCGTGGCTTCGATACTCCCGCGCGAATCCCGTACCAGACGCGCGTGTTGATGGAGCTGATCGAACGCGAGGGGTTCGGGGACGACGTGATCCCCGACCTGCTCTACGTGAACTTCAAGATGATCGACTACATCAGCCACGTCTGGACGGTGAACAGTCCGGAGATGCGCGACGCCGTCGAGGCGCAGGACGAACAGCTCGAGGTCCTCGTGGAGTTCCTCGACGAGACGGTGGGCGAAGGTGAATGGACGTTCGTCCTGACCGCCGATCACGGGTCGCTCCCGGACCCCGACGTCACCGGCGCCTTCCAGATCTCCTCGACCTCGATCGTCAACGGTCTCGCGCGTCGCTTCGACGATCAGGACGATGTGCGGCTCGTCGAGCTCGTCCAGCCGACACAGATCTTCGTGAACGAGGCCGAGCTCCGCGAGAACGGCCACACGCTCGAGGAGATGAGCGAGTGGATCATGGATCTAACGAAGGCCGATACGAAGCTGCCCGGCGTGGTCGTACCGGCGTCTGAAGCGGATGACCCAGTGTTCCGGGCGGCGTTCCCGTCCACGATCATGTCGCAGCTCGAGTGCCTTCCCGAAGCGAGAACGTGAGACCGTTCGCGATCTCGTTCTTTGCCTTCGTAACGGCCCTCGCCGCCGCCGCCGTAACGGTGTTCGTCCCCGCGGCGCCGGTGCGAGCCGTTTCGGACGACATCGAAGGCGCGGCATGCGCGATGCCGCACGAGCACCTCTTCAGGGTGTGGCGCGGCACCGATCCCAATCGCTCCGGGCAGATCGCGTTCGTGCCCCAGGAGCCGAACTTCGTCGGCACGAACTTCCCGCACTCCGGGCCGTGGGACTACCTGCAGGACGTTCCTATGTTCTGGTACGGCCCCGGCGTGATCCCAGCGGCGGGACGATTCGATCGACGCGTCACGATCGCCGATATCGCGCCGACCCAGGCCGCACTGCTGGACTTCGAGTTCCACGCCCCGGACGGCGTCCCGCTCGAGGAGATCCCTTCGCCGCGAACGCCGCCGGCGCTCATCGTGACGCTCGTGTGGGACGCGGGCGGCATCGGCGTCCTCGAGACCTTCCCCCACGACTGGCCCGTGCTGCGCTCTCTCATCGATGACGGCGTCTGGTACGAGAACGCGAGCGTCGGTTCGAGCCCGTCGATCACGCCGGCCACTCATGCGACGATCGGCACCGGCGCGTTCCCAATGCGAACGGGACAGACGGACGCCGAGTTCCGACTAGGGCCCGACCTCGTTCGCGCCGGAGCTCTCGGCCCGCTGCTGTTGATGCGGCCGACCCTCGCCGACCTCTACGACCGCTCGATGGGCAACGAGCCGCTCGTCGGAGCGCTGGCGTCCGTCACGTGGCACCTGAACATGGCGAGCCACGGCGCCCTGTGGGGCGGCGGCGATCGCGACATCGCCGTGCTACGGGTCCCTGGACGCTCAATGAATGAGGGCGCCGAAGGAACGCAGTGGAACCTCCAGGGCAAGAACGTCCCGTTCTTCACGTTTCCCGAGTACGTGAAGGACCTGCCGCCCCTGTCGTCGTACGTGGACGCGGTGGATCGCGCGGACGGTGCGCTCGACGGCAAATGGCTCACGAACTCCATCGAGCAGTACGAGGAGGGGTGGGCGACGCCGGCCCGGATCCCGTACCAGGGCGACATGGTCACCGAGGTGATCGACCGAGAGGGATTCGGCGCCGACGACGTCCCGGACCTGATGTTCGTGAACTTCAAGGCCATCGATCACGTGAGCCACATCTGGAGCGTGAACAGCCCGGAGATGCGGGACACGCTTCGGGCGCAGGACGAGGACCTCGGACGCTTCATCCGGTTCCTCGACGAGACCGTCGGCCGCGGCCGGTGGGTTCTCGTGCTCACGGCGGATCACGGCGCACAGTACGACCCACGCGTCTCGGGCGCGTTCCAGGTCACCCCCGGTCAGCTCGAGCAAGACCTGGAGGAGGCGTTCCCATCGACCACCGGGGGCTCGGTGTTCCAGGCGGTGCGAACCAGCCAGATCTACGTGAACGAACCGGCCATGCGCGCGAGCGGCTACACATTCGAGGACATCGCCCGGTTCCTCCTGGAGTACACGAAGGCGCAGGGCGCTCCCGATCCGAGCGTCGTTCCCGAATCCGAACGCGACGACCGGGTGTTCGCCGCCGCGTTCCCGATCGAGGTTCTGCCGAACCTGGAGTGCCTGCCCGAGGCCCGAGCGTGACGCCGCGCGTTCCTGCCGGCGCCGCTCTGGCGCTGGCTCTCGTCCTCGCCGCGTGCACCGGAGACGATGGATCGCCATCCCCTTCGCCAGAGAGTCGCGCCGCCACGCCACCGACCACGACGACGGCGACGTCGCCGATCGCGCGCGAGAGCGAGTTGGCCCGCGACGCCTGTCGCACGATCGATCGCGACGTGCTGCTTCGGACGTGGCGCGGGGTTCGGCTCGATCGAAGCGGGGACGTCCAGATCATCCCCATCGAGCCGAACTTCGTCTCGGGCGGTCTCACGCACGCCACGCCGTTCGATTACACGCAGGAGGTCCCCGTCTTCCTGTACGGGCCGGGCTTCGTTCGCCCCGGGACCTACGACGCACCGATCACGCTCGCGGACGTCGCGCCGACGACGGCGGCGCTGCTGAAGTTCCCGTTTGTCGCGCGAGACGGTGTGGCGCAGACGCAGGCGCTGTTTCCCGACGAGGAGCGGGACCTCCCGCGCCTGGTGGTCACGCTGATCTGGGACTCGGGCGGGACGAACGTGCTCGAGCGGTGGCCGGACAGCTGGCCGTACCTTGCGTCGCTCGTGCCCCACGGGGCGTGGTTCACGAACGCGACCGTCGGCGCCTCGCCGTCGAACACGCCGATCGGCCACGCGACGATCGGAACGGGCGCCTTCCCCGTCCACCACGGCTTCGTCGACGAGTACATCCGCGTGAACGGGTTCCTCCAGAAGCCGAACGCCAACGGGCCGGCGTTCATGCTTGAGCCGACGCTCGCCGACCTCTACGACCGGGCGATGCGCAACCGCCCAAAGGTCGCCGCGGTCGCGACGCTCGCGGCGCACGTGATGATGATGAGCCACGGCTCACAGTGGGGCGGGGCCGACCGCGATCTCGCAGTGACCCGCGAGAAGGAGTTCGGCGAGACCGCCGGCGCTGAGAGCGTCCAGTGGAACCTCACCAGCGGGATGGCGCCGTTCTACGAGCTGCCGTCGTACGTGAACGACCTTCCCCCGTTGTCGCGCTACGTCGAAGAGGTGGATCGGGCCGATGGCGCGCTCGACGGCATGTGGCGGGGGAACTCCATCGAGCAGCTCTCCAATGGCTTCGATACGCCGGCGCGAACGCCGTTCCAGCACGCTCTGGTCGAGCGACTCGTCGAGCGCGAGCGCTTCGGCGTGGACGACGTCCCCGACCTCCTGTACGTGAACTACAAGGCGATCGACACGATCGGGCACTTGTTCAGCGCCGACGGGATCGAGATGTCGGATGCCGTCGCCACGCAGGACGCGGCGCTCGAACGATTCGTCGAGTTCCTCGATCGAACCGTGGGCCGCGGCGAGTGGGTCATGGTGCTTGCCGCGGACCACGGCACCCAGCCGGATCCCGAGACGTCCGGAGCGTTCCGGATCGACGTGGCGAAGCTCGAGACGGGGCTGAGGGACGCGTTCGACGACGGCGACGACGTCGCCGTCGTCGAACGCGTCCGCCCGTCGGAGATCTGGCTCGACCGAGGTGAGCTGCGCGAAAACGGGCACACGCTCGCCGACGTGTCGCAGTGGCTGCTCGAGCTGACGCAGGCGGACACGTTCAAGAACCAGAACGTCCCGGACCCGGGGCACGAGAACGAGCGCGTGTTCGCCGCGGCCCTTCCGTCGTCTATCCTTGCGGCGCTCCCGTGTGTCCGCGGGAGTTCTTCGTAGGGCGAGGGAGACCGCACGCGTTGGCGCTGACGAAGGACCGTCCGGGGCAGGTCGTTCGGACGACCGAGACCGGTCGCACGAGCGTCCTCGCCTCACCGGCGGTTCCTCTTCTGGCGACGCTGATCGTCCTGGTGGCGTTCGGCTGGACGTTCCTCCAGGACCCTTCGATCAGCGCTCCGACGCGCGACCCCGCCTGGTACACGTGGCGTTCGAACCTGATCATGAACGACGATCC
>CALGFI010000146.1 GCA_937881155.1 uncultured bacterium
AACGTCTGCCCCGTATCCGCCGCAACCCAGCTCATGGGGATGGCCGACGCGTTCGAGTTGCACGGTTGCCCGAAGCGGTTGACGATCTGCGTGTAGCCGTACGGCCGCGCCGGATAGTTGTAGTGCTTGTCACGCCAGCCGACCCTGGACCAGTGCCACGCGACGAGCGGGAGCGCAAGCGCCGCAACCATCGTCACGACGACCACCGCACGCGCGCGGCGTGAGCCGATGCTCACCGTGCCACCACCTCCTATCGGGGGAGATGTGGCGGGGGAAGGTGTGCGAGCCTAGGCGATCGCGCCGTCGGCGCGCATCACCAACTCGGGTGAAACTCGCTCCCGTCCGGGCGATATCGCGGTTACTTCGAGGCCGATTCCGCCGAGCCGACGGCGGCCTGACCGGCGGCGAGGCGCGCCGTTTCGACCCGGAACGGTGAGCAGCTCACGTAATCGAGCCCGATCTCGTGACAGAACACGACGCTCGCCGGATCGCCGCCATGCTCGCCGCAGATCCCGAGGTGGAGGTTCGGATTGGCGGCCTTCCCCTCGTCGACGGCGAGTTGCATCAGTCGACCGACACCCTGCCGGTCGATCGTGACGAACGGGTTCGCCGGCACGAGCTTGCGCTCCTCGTACATGCCGACGAACTTGCCGATGTCGTCGCGGGAGAATCCGAAGCCCATCTGCGTGAGGTCGTTCGTGCCGAACGAGAAGAAGTCGGCCACCTCGGCGATCTCCCCGGAGGTCACGGCGGCCCGGGGGACCTCGATCATCGTCCCCCACTCGAAATGCTCGATCGTCGCGCTCGCGCCCTCCAGCACCTCGCGAGCGACCGGCTCCAGCTCGGCACGCATCTGCTCGAGCTCGGCCTTCGTCGCCACCAGCGGGATCATGATCTCGACCTTCGGGTCTCCGCCGTCCTTGCGGACCTGTGCGGCGGCCTCGCAGATCGCGCGCACCTGCATCGCGTACAGGCCCGGCTTCACGATGCCGAGACGGACGCCGCGTAGGCCGAGCATCGGGTTCGCCTCGTGCAGCTCGTTGACCTTCCGCAGCAGGATCCTCGCCTGCTCGAGCGGGATCCTCTGGTCGCGCAGCACGACGACGTCCTCGCCGTTGTCCTCGGCCCTCGTCACCGCGACCGCGAGATCCACCTGGTTGGGCAGGAACTCGTGCAGCGGCGGATCGAGAAGCCGAACGGTCACCGGCAAGCCGTCCATCGCCCGGAAGATGCCGACGAAGTCCTCACGCTGGAGCGGCAGCAGCTTGTCGTAGGCCGACTGTTCCTCCTCGGGGGTATCGGCGAAGATCATCTGCTGAACAGCCGCCACGCGTTCCTGGCCCAGGAACATGTGCTCGGTCCGGCACAGGCCGATGCCCTCCGCCCCGCGTTCGCGGGCGTTGGTCGACTGGTCCGGTGTGTCCGCGTTCGCGCGGACGCGCAGGCGCCTGCGCACATCGGCGATCGACATGATCCGATCGAACGCCTTCCAGATCCTCTCCTCGCGAGCGGCCGCGTCGCCCGAGCGGGCCTTCTCGAGCACCGACTCCTCGAGCGGCAGCTCACCGACGTACACGTTCCCCGTGAAGCCGTCGATCGTGACGACGTCGGTCTCCTTCACGGTCGTGCCGTTCGCCGTGAACGAACGCGTACCGAAGTCGATCCTGACCGCGTCCGCGCCGCACACGGCCGGGATGCCCTCGCCCCGCGCGACGACCGCCGCGTGCGAGTTCGTTCCGCCGGCGCTGGTCAGGATCCCCTGCGACGCGATCATGCCGTGGTAGTCGTCCGGCGTGGTCTCGCGCCGGACGAGCACGACCTTGTGTCCCTCCCTCGCGCGCGCCTCGGCGTCGTCCGCCGTGAACACGACCTCGCCCACCGCCGCGCCGGGCGACGCGTTCAAGCCCTTCGCGATCGGCTGGGCCCCATCGGCCTTCACGCGCCGCTTGAACAGCTCTTCGAGGCGGTTGGCGTCGACGCGCAGGAGCGCTGAGCCCTCGTCGATCAGGCCCTCGTTCAGCATGTCGAACGCCATGACCCATTCGGCGAACGCGGTTCGCTTGCCGATGCGCGTCTGGAGGATCCAGAGCTTGCCCTTCTCGATCGTGAACTCGATGTCGCACATATCGCGATAGTGCTTCTCGAGCGTGTCCATCACCTGACGAAGCTCTCGGTAGGACTCAGGATCGAACTCCTCTAGCTCCTGCAGCTTGCGCGTGTTCCGAATGCCCGCAACTACGTCCTCGCCTTGTGCGTTCTCGAGGAAGTCGCCGTATGGGACTTTCTCTCCGTTTGCCGGGTTCCGGGTGAACGCCACTCCGGTCCCCGAGTCCGACCCCCGGTTGCCGAAGACCATCCCTTGCACGTTGACGGCGGTCCCGAGGTCGTCGCTGATCTTGTTCTGGCGCCGGTAGTCGCGGGCCCGCTTGCCGTTCCACGACTTGAACACGGCCTCGACGGCCAAGCGAAGCTGTTCGGTCGGATCGGTCGGGAAGTCGGAATCGGTATGCCGCTTGTAGATGTCGAGGAACTCGGCATGGAGCGCGCGCAGGTCGTCGGCGTCGAGATCGGTGTCCTTGGCTCCCTCGCCCTTGGCCTCCTTCGCCCGGTCGAGCGCCTGCTCGAAGGCCTCGCCGGGCACGCCCATGACGATCTTGCCGAACATCTGGACGAACCGACGGTAGGCGTCCCACGCGAAGCGCCAGTCGCCATCGCTCTGTTTGGCCAACCCCTCCAGCGACCGGTCGTTCAGCCCAAGGTTGAGGACCGTGTCCATCATCCCGGGCATCGAGAACTTCGCGCCGCTACGGACGCTGACCAAGAGGGGGTCTTCTGCGTCGCCGAGCTTCTTCCCCATCGAGGCCTCGAGCCCCTGCCGGTGCTCCTCCGTCTCCTCCATCAGGCCCTCTGGGAAATCGCCCTTACCCAGATATGCCAGACATGCCTCGGTCGTGATCGTGAAGCCGTGTGGCACGGGCAGACCCATGTTCGTCATCTCGGCGAGGTTTGCTCCCTTTCCGCCGAGGAGGTCCTTCATGTCCTTGTTGCCCTCGGAGAAGTCGTAGACGTACTTGGTCACGGCAAGCCTCCGGTCGTGCGTGGTCGGGTCAGTCTACGGTGGGCCGGCGCCTAGGCCGCCTCGACAAGGTCAACGAGAATCTCGTCGCTCGTCGCGAACGCCACGCTGACCGACGTGCCGTCGACGGGAAGCACCTCGGCAATCTGGTCACCGTCAGCGATCCACCGCTCCATCGCCGTCGCGAACTCGTCCGCGTCCTCCGGTGCGTCCCACTCGGTGCTGAGGATGACCGCGACGTCTCGGCCATGGGACCACGCGCGGTAGATCCCTCCATCCCAACCGGCGGCCGCGTCGGCCGCGTCGGCATCGTCGATGCGCAGAGAGAGCGCGAGATCGAGCCACATCTCCCCCACGCTCTGCACGTCCAGGTCCTTCCAACCTCCCCCGATGGCGCCGGAGATGTCCGGGACGTCGACGGGCGTCGGTACGTCGTCGGGATAACGCTCGGGATGGATGATCTGCTCGGTCGACACGGGCAGCTCGCGGAACACGCTGTCGACCGCGTCGAGCCCCCCGGCGGTCTCGACCTGTGTGATGAACCTGAGCCCATCGAGGTACGGCCACTGCTGGATCGCGTCGATGAACGGCGCAATGGTGCTCGGAGGGGGTTCCTGCGCCGCGGCCTCGGCGCTCAGCTCGATCTGCTCCTCCACCGAAAGGAAGCCCTGCGCCCATCGCAGCATGAAGAACGTCGCGTTGCCCTCGACCACCGCGAGCGCGGCCTGGAGCTCCTCGTCGCGGCACTGCGCGCCGAGCAGGTCGATCTGCTCGAGGCCGAAGCGCTGATCGTCGATCGCGTGGGTGAGCTCGTGCGCGAGCGTGACGCGCTCGAGCGGTGACGGATCGCTCGTCCCGATGAAGACGAGCTCGCCCGTGATCGTGTCGTAGTACCCGATCACCTGCGTCGACACGTATTCGAGCAGCTCCTCCCGGATGCTCGTCCCCTCGGGGATCACGCCGATCGTCTGCCACGCGCGACTCCGACGGTCGTAGAACCGCCGAGGGAACGTTGTCTCGACGTAGTCACGGACGCCTTCGGCGACCTCGGCCGGCGGCTTCGGTTCGGCGACCACGCGCTCGCTGAACCCGAACCCACGGATCTGCTCGAGCTGACTCATGACGTCGGCGATCGCCGGCGGCGTCGGCCCCTCGGCAGGAGCGCCGTTGCCCTGGTTGAACTTCGGCTGCGGCAACGTGCACAGCCGCTCGAGCGCGGCGAGTGCCGAGTCGCGGCCGCCGGAAGGCGGCGGTACCTCCTCGGGTGACGGCTCATCCATCGACGGCGAGACGGGTGACTCGCCGTCCGGTGCCGGCGCGTCATTCGACGTGCATGCCGCAGCCAGCAGGAGCGCGACGACGAGTCCGCGAGTGAGCTTCGTCATCGGCGCCTCGGGGCGAGGACGCTCACGGCCGCGACCACGATCGCCGCGACGGACACCCCTGCCGACGCCCACAGCAAGCGGATCGACTCCAGGCGGCCGAGGAACGAGGCCACGAACAGGCCGCCGGCAACTGCCATCAGCACGAAGGCAATCGCGTACACCCGCACCCATCTATGCTGATCGCCGGGGGTTCGCAGAACGTTCGCTTCGCTCACCGTCCTCTCCTCCGCCGCTCCCGGTCTGGTTTTCGGCTCGGCCACGAGGTTCCTACAGGCGTTCGGCGAGATAGGTCACCAGGTTCGCGACCGGTAGTCGCTCCTGCGCCATCGAGTCGCGTTCGCGCACGGTGACGGCGCGATCCTCGAGCGTGTCGAAGTCGACCGTGACGCAGTAGGGCGTCCCTACCTCGTCCTGGCGCCGGTACCGACGCCCGATCGAACCTGCGTCGTCGTAGTCGCACATCCACTCCGCTTTCACCAGGTCGAACACAGCGCGGGCCTCCGGCGTGAGCCGTTCGTTCCTCGACAGCGGAAGCACGGCGACCTTCACTGGCGCCAGCTCCCTGCTGAGGGCCAGGTACGCCCGCTTCTCGGTCCCTCCCTTGGCGGTCGGCGCCTCCTCCTCGCGATATGCGTCGATCAGGAACGCGAGGAGCGCGCGATCCACGCCGGCCGCCGGTTCGATCACGTAGGGGTGGTACCGCTCGTCGCGGTCCTGGTCGAAGTAGGTCATGTCTTGGCCGGAGAACTTCTCGTGCTGCTTGAGGTCGAAGTCCGTTCGGTTGGCGATGCCCTCGAGCTCGCCCCAGTCAGTGAACGGGAAGCGGTACTCGATGTCGACGGTGCGCTTGGAGTAGTGAGATAGCTCGTCCGCGTCGTGCTCGCGAAGCCGTACGTTCTCCTCCCGCAGCCCAAGATCCAGATACCAGCGACGGCGCTGTTCGATCCAGTAGTCGTGCCACTGCTCGTCCGTCCCGGGCTCGACGAAGAACTCCATCTCCATCTGCTCGAACTCGCGCATGCGGAAGATGAAGTTCCCCGGCGTGATCTCGTTACGAAACGACTTGCCGATCTGAGCGATCCCGAACGGCACCTTCTTCCGCGACACCGACTGGATCGTCACGAAGTCGACGAACATCCCCTGGGCGGTCTCCGGTCGCAGGTAGACGGCGTTTGCCTCATCGACGACCGGACCCATGTGCGTCTTGAACATCAGGTTGAAGTTCCTCGGGTCGGTGAAGTCGTGGTGCCCGCAGTTCGGGCAGGTCGGCCGCTCGTGCATGTCGACGGTCGTCTCGTCCTCCTCGTGCCCCGACTGCGGCGCGTGGACGCCGGGCAGGTGATCGGCGCGGAAGCGCTGATGGCAGTTCAGGCACTCGACGAGCGGATCGGTGAACACCTCGAGGTGACCGCTGGCCTCCCAGACCCGAGGAGACATGATGATCGCGGCGTCGAGACCGACGACATCGTCTCGAAGCTGGACCATCGAACGCCACCAGGCGTCCTTGACGTTCCGTTTCAGTTCGACGCCGAGCGGGCCGTAGTCCCACGACGATCGCAGCCCGCCGTAGATCTCGCTCGACTGGAACGCGATCCCCCGTCGCTTGGCGAGGGAGGTGATGGCCTCCATCAGTCCGGCCATGCGCTTGTGCTCCTTCCCGGTCGCTGGCGGCGGCCGCTGGCGTGGACGTCAGTGTACGGGCACGATGCCGCAGCCAAGGACCGGCTCCGCGGCGTCGGGGGGTCAGTCGGAATCGTTCTCGGCGATCGCGCCGAAGCGGCGGGAACGCTTCTGATAGTCGCGGATCGCCTCGTACAGATGCTCGCGATCGAAGTCGGGCCAGTACACCGGCGTGAAGTACAGCTCGCTGTACGCCGCCTGCCACAGCAGGAAGTTGCTGATCCGCTCCTCTCCGCTCGTCCGGATGATGAGGTCCGGGTCGGGCATGTCAGGGTGATACAGCCGCCGCGAGATCGACTCCGGCGTGATCTTCTCGCCTTTCAGCAGGCCGGCATCGTGATCTGCGATGAGCTGCTTCACGGCGTCGGCCACCTCGATGCGCCCGCCGTAGTTGAACGCGATCGTCAGCGTCATCCCGGTGTTGTCCTTGGTCAGCTCCTCGGAGATCTCCATCTCGCGGAGGACCAACCGGGGGACGCGCCAATCGCGCCGGCCGAGCCATCGGACCCGAACGTTCATCCGATGGAGCTCGTCGCGACGACGCCGGAGCAGCCCACGATTGAACCCCATCAGGTAGCGAACCTCGGCCTTGGGTCGGTTCCAGTTCTCCGTGGAGAACGCGAACATCGTGAGCCACTCGAGATCGAGCGCGTCCGCGCCGACGACCGTGTCCCACATCGCCGCCTCGCCGGCGGCGTGACCCTCGGTACGGGGGAGGCCGCGTTGTCGAGCCCACCTGCCGTTGCCGTCCATGACGATGCCGACATGCCGAGGTAGCCCGCCGCGATCGAGATCGTGGAGGTAGGTGCTCACGGCACGAGGCTCCTGGCGAGCATGGGCAGGCTCTTCATCCGTCGTTCGAGGTGGTATTCGGCGAAACCGAACAGCAAGGCGCGCGACTCGCGCCTCACGGTGGTATCGGCCGTGATCTCGCCCGCCTCAAGCAGGCCGGCAGCGCCCAACGCCGCGAGGTGGTCGAGCGCGCGGCTCGACGCGGGTCCCGCGTCGAACTCGGCATCCTCGCGGCAGACGGCGCCACCCTGACCGCTGGCGAACCGTTCGGGCTCCGGGCGGCCGCAGACGGCGCAGGCGGTGAGGCTCGGATGGAATCCAGACAGCGACAGCAGCTTCAACAAGAAGGACTCGGCGACCGCGGACGGATCGGCTGGTTGCGTTTCGAGCGCGCGCATGCCCGTCAGCAGGAGCATGAACAGGCGCACGTTGCGCTCGTGCTCCTCGGCCACCTTGTCGACGGCCTCGAGCATGGTTTCGCCCGCGGCGAACAGGTCGAGGTCGCCGCGGAGTGCCATGAATGGCGAGATGATCTCGGCTTGGCTCACGGTGTCGAGCGCACCTCTTCCCCGGTACACCATGAGCGACACATGCGTGAACGGCTCGAGTCGCGCGCCGAATCGTGAAGTGGTCTTCCGGATGCCTTTCGCGACGGCGCGAACCTTGCCCGAGCCCTGCGTCATGACCGTCACGATCTTGTCGGCCTCGCCGAGCTTGCTGGAGCGCAGCACGACGCCTTGTTCCTTGTACAGGGGCATCGCTGAATCGTAGCCTCGG
>CALGFI010000147.1 GCA_937881155.1 uncultured bacterium
AGAGGGAGACCTATGTCCGATCGCGGGAGTCGACCTCCCGTGGGGCCGTTGCCCGAGATGCTGGTGATGCCTTCCGCGCCGTCCCGCGGCCACGTCGAGTCGATGCGCGACGACGTGCGCGAGCTGGCCGGCTGCGAGGGCAACCCGATGTGCGACGTCGGAGACGTCGCAGAACCCGATGCCGACACGATCGACGCGTTGGCCCGCTTGCAGCTCGAGGCGGTACGGGTCGGTGTCCGGTTCCGTTTCAGCCGCGCCTGCGAGGAGCTTCGCGACCTGGTCGCGCTGACGGGTCTCGCCGACGTCCTCCCCTGCGAACAGCCGCCGTGTGTCCCGCCGCGCCGCGTGGCCTCGGGCGGCTCCGGTTCAGGCGTCGAGCCGCTCGGGCAGGCCGAACAACGGGAACATGCTCTGCGTGTCGAGGAAGAACGTGATCCCCGAGATCCGCCCGCTTGAGATCTCGAGCACCTGAAGCGACCACGGCTCGAGCCCGCCGTCCTCGCTGGGCTTGTACTGACCGAACGCCGGCGATCCATTCGCCGCGACGGGAATCAGCCGCGACCCGCGACATCCGATCCCCGGCCCCAGGCACCAGCCGCGGATGTCGTCGTGCGTCTGCAGCCAGAGCTCGTACGGCGGCATGTTCCACGTGGCGTCCTCTCGCAGCAATGACGTCAGCGAGTCCATGTCGTACCGCTGGAAGGCGTCGACGTAGCGCTCGATCAACCGCGCCTGCTTCTCGTCGATCTGCTCGGCCGGAGCAGCCTTCGTGTGGATGTTCGCGAGCGTGGCCCGGGCCCGCTGTAACGCGCTGTTGACCGATTGGACCGACGTCTCGAGCAGCTCGGCGACCTCGGATGCCTTCCACCGCAGCACCTCGGCGAGGACGAGCACCGCGCGTTGCTTGGGCGGCAGATGCTGGAGCGCCGTCACGAACGCGAGCCGGATCGACTCTCGCTGCTCGGCAAGCTCGGCGGGATCCCCGGCCTGCGGCAACACGCGGTCGTCCGGGACGGGAAGGATCCACGTCGCCTCCGGATGTCGCTCTCCGAGCGGCGTATCGGCGGATCGAGCCGGCCCAAGATCCATCGGCCGTGCACGGCGCTCTTTCCCGGCGAGCATGTCGAGACACACGTTCGTGGTGATGCGGTACAGCCACGAACGGAGGCTCGAACGACCTTCGAACGCGTCATAGCCCTTCCACGCGCGCAGGAATGTCTCCTGCACGGCGTCCTCGGCCTCGAAGGCAGAACCGAGCATCCTGTACGCGTATCCGGTGAGCTCGGTCCGGTGCTCCTCGAACCGCTGCTCGAGGTCCGAAGGTGCAGCGGCGATGCCCCCGGTGATGTCCGTCATCGGGCCAATGATAGGCAGCACCGCCAACGGCGCACTCACGCGGGTTCTCGGAGCGTTCACATCTCGTGGTGCGCGTGGGGAATCCGCGCAAGCACGCGACCGGTTGCAATCGACACCGATGATTTTCGGGAGTGCGCGCGGTCCGAGTTCGATGAGACATCGAGGGAGGCGGAGATGACGATCGAGACTGACGCGGCGCCACAAAAGGCCACGCGGCGCGAGTGGATCGGCCTCGCCGTGATCGCGATCGCATGCGTCCTGTACGTCATGGACCTGACCGTGTTGCACCTGGCGATCCCGGAGATCAGCGAGGACCTCCAGCCGAGCAGCACGCAGCTGCTGTGGATCATCGACATCTACGGCTTCATGGTCGCGGGCTCGCTCATCACGATGGGCACCCTCGGCGATCGCATCGGCCGTCGGCGGCTGCTCATGATCGGCGCCGCGGCGTTCGGCGCGACGTCGATCCTCGCGGCGTTCTCCAGGACGCCCGAGATGCTGATCGCTTCGCGCGCGCTTCTCGGACTGTCCGGAGCGACACTCGCGCCGTCGACGCTCTCATTGATCCGCAACATGTTCCTCGACCCGGCGGAGCGGACGCGAGCGATCGCCGTGTGGATCACGAGCTTCTCGGTGGGCGCTGCGATCGGTCCTCTCCTCGGCGGGCTCGTGCTCGAGTTCTTCTGGTGGGGCGCCGCGTTCCTGATCTCGGTACCGGTGATGGCGCTGCTGCTCATTCTCGGTCCGAGGTTTCTCCCGGAGTTCCGCGACCCGAACGCCGGCCGACTTGACCTCACGAGCGCTGCGCTGTCGCTCGCCGCCATCCTGTCGGTGGTCTTCGGCCTGAAGCAGGTCGCCCAGGACGGGTTCGGCGTGGTCGCGCTCGCCGCGATCGCCGTCGGCGCCGTCTTCGGCTTGGTGTTCGTGCGACGGCAACGGACGCTGTCGCATCCGTTGATCGACCTCGGGCTGTTCCGTGCGCCGGGGTTCACGCCGTCGCTCGCGATCTACGGCATTGGGATCGTGTTCGTGTTCGGCGGGTTCCTGTTTCTTCCACAGTTCTTGCAACTGGTGCTGGGACTGACGCCGCTCCAGGCAGGGTTGTGGACGCTGCCATGGGCGCTCGCGTTCGTCGTCGGCTCGCAGCTCACGCCGCGGCTGGTACGGCGGTTCCGAGCGGTGCACCTGATGGCCGTCGGCCTCGCGTTGGCCGGTCTCGCATTCGCGATCCTCACCCGGATCGACGAGTCGACCGGATTCGCCATCTTCGTGATCGGAACGGTGATGTTCTCCCTCGGGCTAGCGCCGGTTTTCACGCTGACGAACGACCTCATCATCGGATCCGTCGCGCCGGAGCGCGCGGGCGCAGCCGCCGGCCTCTCCGAGACCTCGGCAGAGCTCGGCGGTGCGCTGGGGATCGCGTTCTTCGGGAGCATCGGCGTCGCGATCTACCGCGGCGCCATCGCCGACGGCATCTTCGCGACCGTTCCCGCCGAAGCATCGGAGGCCGCGCGTGACACGCTCGGCGGAGCGGTGGAGGTCGCCGGTGATCTGCCGGCCCAGGTCGGCGTGCCGCTGCTCGACGCGGCGAGAGACGCGTTCATCCAGGGCGTGCACGTCTCGGCGTGGATCGCTGCAATCGGCGCGGTGGCCCTCGCGTTCGTCACGCTGCGAACGTTGCGGGGCGTTCGTCCGTCACCCGAAGTCGAGGCCGAGGACCTGGAGCCCGAGTCGGTGCTGTCACAGTGACGCGACGACGTTCGTCTACTCCATGTCACGAGGAAGGGAGCTGTCCATGACGACGTCCACAGCCATCCCCATCGACGACCTGCGGCGCGAGTTCGACGGGCGCGTCGTCGCGCCCGGCGACGCCGGATACGACGACGCCCGGCGGGTGTTCTCGGGCAACATCGATCGCCATCCGGCGGTCATCATCCGCCCGGCCGATGCGAAAGAGGTCGGCCGCGTCGTCGCGCTCGCGCGCGACACCGGCCTCGAGCTGGCCGTTCGGGGCGGCGGTCACAGCGGCGCCGGCCACGGAACGTCCGACGGGGGCATCGTGCTCGACCTCGCCGAGATGGACGCGCTGGAGGTCGATCCCGAGCGGCGAACCGCGTGGGCCGAGGCCGGCCTCACCGCGGGCGAGGTGACGAAGGCGGTCGACGGGCACGACCTGGCGATCGGGTTCGGTGACACCGGTTCCGTCGGGATCGGTGGGATCACCCTCGGCGGCGGGATCGGGTTCCTCGTCCGGAAGTTCGGCATGACGATCGACAACCTGCTCGCCGCCGAGATCGTCACCGCGGACGGCGAGGTCGTTCGCGTCGACGAGGAATCCCATCCGGACCTGTTCTGGGCGATCCGCGGTGGCGGGGGCAACTTCGGCGTGGCGACCCGGTTCCACTACCGGTTGCAGCCGCTCGAAGGGATCGTCGGCGGCATGCTGTTCCTGCCGGCAACGCCGGAGGTGATCGCCGGATTCCTCGCCGCCGCGTCCGAGGCGCCGGATGAGCTGAGCACGATCGCGAACATCATGCCCGCTCCACCGATGCCGTTCGTTCCCGAGGAGCACCACGGCAAGCTGATCGTGTTCGCGTTCATGACGTACGCGGGAGGTGTCGAAGCCGGCCAGGAGGCGATCGCGCCGTTCCGAGCGCTGGCCGCGCCGATCGCCGACATGGTCCGGCCGATGCGCTACCCCGAGATGTACATGCCGGAGGACGAGAGCTACCACCCGATCTCCGCGGGTCGGACGTCGTTCGTCGATGAGGTTGACGAGCGCGCAATCGCCACGATCATCGACCGGCTCGAGAACGACACCGCGCCGATGCGCGTCACGCAGATCCGCGCGCTCGGTGGTGCGTTCGCTCGCGTGCCCCAGGACGCCACGGCGTTCGCGCACCGACGCCGGAACTTCATGCTGACCTGCGCGACGGTGTTCGAGGACGTCGACCAGACGCCCGAGCGCGAGCGATGGGTGACGAGCTTCTGGGACGAGCTCCAGCGCGGCGATCGCGCTGCGTACGTGGGGTTCCTCGCGAACGAGGGCGAGGATCGCGTCCGCGAGGCGTACCCAGGACCGACGTGGGACCGTCTCGCCGAAGTGAAGACGCGCTACGACCCGACGAACCTGTTTCGACTGAACCAGAACGTTCCGCCAAAGCGGTAATCGGGCCGCTGACCTGCGTCACTGCACCGCCGTGAGGCACAGGCTCAGCTGCGAGGCGCCTCCGCTTCCTCGGCCCGACGTCTCGCCTCTTCCTCCTGCCGAAACCCGGGCTGCGTGTAGGCGGGCTCCGATTTCGTTCTCCTGGCCTTCGCTTCCTTCCGCATCTCGTTCTTCCGCTTCAACGACCGCTTTCCAACCTTGCCGAGGCGGTACAGAAGGAACCCGATCACCATCGCCAGATAGAGCGCGAACGAGATCCCCGCGCCGATGCCGGCGCGAACCATCCACGGACGCCACTGCCTGTCCACGCGCTGGACGATCGCATCATGCGGCCGGTCGAGCTCGACGATGAGGAACCTCGACGATTCACCGATCCGGACGGCGGTGAGCACCCCGAAGCGCTCCCCCTTCAGCGCCGTCGCGGACGTGCCGGGCTTGATCGCTCGAAGGTCGTCGCGTATGTCGGGGTCGCGCGTGCCGACGAGCGACGCATCGTCGGCGAACATCACCGTGCCGTCGGCGCGCCACAGCCGAACGTGGTTGATCGGCCCGGCCATCACGCTCTGCTGGACGATCGAGAGGAGGTGTTGGTACCGCTCACCGCTGACCGGAGCCGCGGCATCCGATTGAAGCAGCATCGGCTTGATGACCTGGACGGCGAGCTTGCGCCCGTCCTGGGTTGCCTCCTCCTCGAGCTCGCGTTGCTGGTACCAGATCGCGCCGTAGATGAACCCCGCGGCCAGGAGGAAGATCACCGTCAACGTGCCGAATAGACCACGCACCGCGCGGGCTCGTCGCTCGAACGCGGATGGCGTAGGGCCCGAGAAGTACATCGTGCTCATGACTGAG
>CALGFI010000148.1 GCA_937881155.1 uncultured bacterium
CCGCCACTGACACTCCAGGCGAGTGGTGTTCGCCAAGGAGAAAGGATGTCGTGCCGCGCAAAGCGACATCGCGTTGCACACTCATCGATTGGAACGACCCGAAGCGAGTCCGCAGCCTCGCAACAACTCTGACTGCGGTTGCATAGCCAGCAGCTGGGTATGCTCCCCGGCCGATGCAGGGCACCGCTCCTCAGGGGACGGACGTACCCGCCGGCCGACACCGATCGGTGAGGCGGCGGGGGTGGGGCCTTTCCATCCTCCTTCTCCTCGTCGTGCTGATCGCCGCGGGGGGCGTTGCGGCAGCGCGCTACTACGACTGGTGCCGGGAAGCTTCGGGCCCGCGCGAGCCGGTCACGTTCGAGGTGGAACGGGGCACGAGCGGCTCCGAGATCGTCGACAGTCTTCACGAACGCGGCGTCCTGCGGTGCGCACTCGTGTCGAGGTGGGAGCTCCGCCGCAGAAGCCTCGAGGACGAGCTACGGAGCGGCTCGTTCGAGCTCACGACCAACATGAAGCTCGACCAGGTGCTCGTCGTCCTGACCACTCCGCCGGAGCAGGTACCGACGGTGCGGTTGACCATCCCAGAGGGGTACCGCCTCACGCAGATCGCCGAACGAGTGAGGGAGGAACTGAGGATCTCGTCGGAGCAATTCAACCGCGCGGTCGCAAAGGGTGACTGGTCCCTACCGCCGTACCTTCCCGACGACGCCGAGAGCGTCGAAGGGTTCCTGTTCCCCGAGACGTACGAGTTCCGCGCAGAAGGTACGACGGCCGACGACGTGATCGATCGGCTGATCGATCAGTTCGGCGCGGTGGCCGAGGATCTGCCGTGGGACAACGCGGAGGCGCTCGGCGTCATGCCGTACGAAGTGGTCACGATCGCCTCGATGATCGAGGAGGAGGCGAGGGTCGCCGAAGAGCGACCCGTCATCGCCGGCGTCATCTACAACCGGCTGGAGTCCGGCATGACGCTCGGTATCGACGCCACACTGCTGTACGACGACCCCACGCCTGATGGACAGCTGTCCTTCTCGGATCTCGAGTACGACAGCCCGTACAACACGAGGATCCACGGCGGTTTGCCCCCTACGCCGATCTCGAGTCCCGGACTCGCGTCGCTGCAGGCGGCGCTCGAGCCCGCTGAGACGGAGTTCTTCTTCTATGTGCTCTGCGGCGAAGACGGACACCACGAGTTCGCAGTTACGAATGCGGAGCACGAGCAGAACCGGGCCCGTTGCGGTGAGTGACGCGGCGCCCGCCGCGGCACCGTGGATCGGAGGCGGCACCCGCATCGTCGGCGTCATCGGCTGGCCGGTCTCGCACAGCCTCTCCCCGCTGATCCATAACGCCGCCTTCGCTGCGCTCGAGATGGACTGGGCATACGTGCCGTTGCCGGTCCCCCCCGGGAACGTGCTCGAGGCCCTCAGGGGATTGCGGGCGCTCGGATTCGCCGGCGCCAACGTGACGATGCCCCATAAGACCGAGATCGCCGCGCTCGCCGACGAGCTCACCGACGACGCTCGGCTCCTCTGGTCGGTGAACACGCTCGTGGTCACGACGGACGGCATCGTCGGACACAACACCGACTGTCCCGGGTTCGACCGGTTCATCACGCGCGACGCCGGGTTCGACGCGGCCGACAAGACCGCTCTCGTGTTCGGCGCCGGGGGAGCGGCGCGGGCGTGCGCGGTCGCGCTCGCCCGCGCAAGGCTCCGTGAGCTCGTCATCGCCCTGCGTGATCCATCCCATGCCCAGTCGCTCCGCGTTGCAGTCGACGACATCGGCACCAAGGTCACGGCGGTCACGTTCGACGACGTCCCTACCGTGACCGCGGACCTCGTGGTGAACGCCACCCCGCTCGGGGCGCACGGCGAATCCCTGCCGATCCCGGCGCTCGGTCCGGACGTGCTCGTCGTCGACCTCCTGTACCGGCCGCGCCAGACCCCGCTTCTTGCGGCGGCACGCGCCGCCGGTGCGAGCTCGTACGGCGGTCTCGGCCTGCTGCTCCATCAGGCCGGACTCGCGTTCGAGCTGTGGACCGGTCGGCCGGCGCCTCTCGACGTCATGTCCGCCGCCGCGATGACCGAGCTCGCCGCTCCGGGCGGAGGGGAAACGCCGGAAGGCTGATCCCCGCCGTGCGGATCCCGCGTCCCCGGCACCTCAAGGGCGTGGCGTCGAGGCCCGATGTTCGGATGACCCACCATGTCGCACGCTAGCCTCGCGCCCCGATGACCTGGGTCCGGGTGCTCGTTGCGCTGCCGCTCGGACTGGCGTTCGGGAGCTTTCTGACCCTCGCCATCCACCGAGTCCCCGCGGGCGAGTCCGTCGTGCGACCACTCTCGAGGTGCCCTTCGTGCGGAACGCAACTCCGCGCGGTGGACACCGTTCCGATCGTCTCGTGGATCGCGCTCCGCGGCCGGTGTCATGCGTGCGGTGCCCGGATCTCTGTGGCATACCCCTTGACGGAGCTGGCGACGGGAGGGTTGTTCGTCGCCGCCGCACTGGTGTTCGAGGACGTCTGGGCGACGGCGTTGCTCGCGCCGTTCCTCGGCCTTCTGTTTGCGCTTTCCGTTATCGACATCCGCCATCACAAGATCCCCAACCGCCTCGTCTACCCGGCGATCCTGCTGTCGGCAGCGTGGGTCGTCGTCGCCGATCTCGCCGGCTCCGAGCTCTCCGCCCCGTCGGCGGGGATCGGGTTCCTCGCGTACGGCGTCGGGCTCCTCATCGTCGCGCTCATCTCGCCGAGGGGGATGGGCATGGGCGACGTGAAGCTCGCCGCGTTGGTCGGGCTCGTTCTCGGCTCGCTCGGCCTGGATCACGTCGCCGTCGCGGCAGGTCTGGGGATCCTGTTCGGAGGAGTTGGGGCGATCGTCGCCCTCGTTGCCGGCGCCGGCCGAAAGACGCCGATCCCGTTCGGGCCGTACCTAGCGGCGGGCGCGGCCCTGGCAACGTTCGTCGGCGGGCAGATCGCCGACGCATACCTGAGTCTGATCTCGTAGCGGAGGCTCGGCGTCGACGCGTCGAAAGCTTCGTACGACTTCCTGCAAAGGACATCTCATGATTCGCCCAACCGTGCCGAAGGAAGTCATCAGGGATATCGAGGTGCATTGAGCCGCTGTTACGGCTCGCGCCTGGTCGCGAGGTGCCGTGTTCGCGATGGCGAACGTGGGACGTGCGTTAGGTTCAGCCTCGTGACATGGACGGAGCTCCGCGCGGTTCGAGGTGGGCGACAAGAGCGTCAGACTCTGCCGCCGCCGCGGGAACCGACGCGATGGGCTGCCGGCGGCGCGCTCGGGGGGAGCGGTCGCCGGTCGGAAGGGGGCGGTTCCGATAGGGACCGCCCCCCACCACCCATGTCGGGGTTCGGGGGGCGCCGACTACCCGTCTCTATGATGAGTACCACCGATGCTGCGGCTGCTCACGGCGGGTGAATCGCATGGCAAGAGCCTCGTCGGCGTGCTCGAGGGTCTTCCGGCCGGAGTACCGATCTCGCCGAAGGAGATCGCGGGGGAGCTCGCGCGCCGTCGGCACGGACACGGCCGCAGCGGCAGGCAGAAGCTGGAGACGGATCGCTTCGAGATCCACTCCGGCGTTCGCCACGGGCGGACGCTCGGAAGCCCCATCGCCGTCACGATCGACAACGCCGAGTGGGAGCAGAAGTACCGGGAGCTGATGAGCGTCGAAGGTGACGCCGATCCCGACGAGAAGCTCACGCGTCCCAGGCCCGGGCACGCCGACCTGGCCGGCGTGCAGAAATACGGCTTCGACGACGTTCGCAACGTTCTGGAGCGGGCGAGCGCGCGCGAAACCGCGATGAGGGTGGCGCTCGGCGTGTTCTGCAAGGCGTTCCTGGCCGAGCTCGGCATCGACGTCGTCTCGCACGTCGTCCGCATCGGCTCGGTGGCGGTTGGTGGTTCCGACGTGCCCGGCCCGGAAGACCTCGAGGCGATCGATTCGTCGCCCGTGCGGTGTTTCGACGATGACGCCGGCGCGAAGATGGTCGAGGAGATCGACCGGGTCCGGAAGGAGCACGACACTATCGGCGGGGTGTTCGAGGTCCTCGCCTACGGATGCCCTCCCGGGCTCGGGTCGCATGTGCAGTACGACCGAAAGCTCGACGCTCAGCTCGCGCTCGCCCTGATGAGCATCCAGTCGGTGAAGGGCGTCGAGGTCGGCGACGGGTTCGCCACGGCCTCGCGTCCCGGTTCCGAGGCCCACGACGAGATCTCTGAGGGGCTTCGGCGAACGACCGCCCGCGCGGGGGGGATCGAGGGCGGGATGAGCACCGGGGAGCCGATCCGCGTTCGAGCCGCGATGAAGCCGTTCTCGACCGTGCCGAAGGCGCTGTCGACGATCGACCTTCGTACGGGGAAAGGCGATGTGGCGATCGCGCAGCGAACCGATGTATGCGCCGTGCCGGCCGGCGGCGTCGTCGGCGAGAGCGCGGTGGCGTTCGTCCTGGCCGGCGCGGTGCTCGAGAAGTTCGGCGGCGACTCGCTGGTGGAGACTCGACGCAACCTCGACGGCTACGTGGCCGGGCTCGGGATCTCGCCGGGGCGGTCGTGATCGTCTACCTCGTCGGCATGCCCGGCTCGGGCAAGTCGACCGTGGGTCCGGTGCTCGCCGCTCGGTTGGGCGTTCCGTTCGTCGAGCTCGACGCAGAGGTCGAACGCGCCGCCGGCGCGTCGGTGCGCGACATCTTCGACCGCGAGGGCGAGGCGCGGTTCCGCGAGCTGGAAGCGGCGGCGCTCGTCGACGTCGCTCGGCGCGATCCGTCGGTCGTCTCGTGCGGGGGTGGCGTGGTCCTCGAGCCGGCGAACCGAGTGACGCTGCGTGCGACGGGCGAGGTCGTGTTCCTCTCTGTTCCGCTCCACGTCCTTCGCGAGCGCGTCCGTCCGGCGTCCGACCGACCGCTCATCCGGGAGGAAGGCGATCTGGAGCGATTGTTCAAGGAACGCGAGCCGCTGTATCGCGAGTTCGCGGCGCACGTCGTCGATGCGAGCGGTCCGGTCGAAGAGGTGGCCGCAGCGATCCAGAAGGAGTTGCTCCGGTGGAGCGCGTGACCGTCGCCGTTCCGAGCCGGACGTATGACGTGACGGTCGCGTCGGGGATCCTCGACGAGGCTGGCGCGCACCTGCCCGAGCTCGCCGGCGTCGAGCGCGCGTTCGTCGTTGCCGACACGAACGTGGCCGAGCGCTACCTGGAGCCGCTCGGACGAGGGCTGGCAGAGCGCGGCTGGGCGCGCGTGCACCTGGTGGTTCCGGAGGGCGAGGACGCGAAGACGCTTCCGATGGCGACGGTGCTCCATCGTCAGCTCGCGACACAAGAGGCACACCGCGACGACCTCGTCGTCGCGCTCGGCGGCGGTTCCGTCGGCGACCTTGCGGGCTTCGTCGCGGCGACGTACATGCGGGGGGTTCCCTTCCTCCAGGTGCCGACGACGCTCACCGCGCAGGTCGACGCGGCGGTGGGGGGCAAAACCGCGGTCAATCTGCCGGAGGGGAAGAACCTCGTCGGCGCGTTCCACCAGCCCGTCGCCGTGCTCGCCGACGTCGCCACGCTCTCGACGCTCGGGGATCGCCAGTACGGCTCCGGCCTCGCCGAGGTGGCCAAGTACGCGCTGACGCTCGACGTCGAGCTGCTCGAGATGCTCGAGCGCGATCCCGCAGCGGTGTTGGAACGCCGGCCGCCGGTGCTCGAACCGCTGGTCGCGCGGTGCATCCGGGCCAAGGCCGCCGTCGTCGGCGAGGACGAACGCGACGCGGGACGGCGTCTCGTCCTGAACTACGGCCACACGCTCGGCCATGCGTTGGAGCGCCTCGATTCGTTCGCCGGGCGCTCGCACGGCGAGGCGATCTCGATCGGGATGACGTTCGCCGCGCGACTGGCCGAGGAGCTCGGCATCGCGACGTCCGGCCTCGCCGCGCGGCACGCGCGGCTGTTCACGGCGCTCGGCCTCAACGCGCTCGGTTCGTTGCCACCGGCGGACGAGGTCCTCGCCGCGATGCGGATGGACAAGAAGTACCGCGGCGGCATGCGGTTCGTGCTGCTCGAGGACGTGGGCCGCCCGATCGTCGTCGATCCCATCGACGAGGATCCGCTGCGCCGCATCCTGGAACAGATGAGGACCCGCGAATGGTCGGGGAGATAGCGTGCGGGTCCTGTTCCTGTTCGGTCCGAGCCTCGGCGCCCTCGGAACGCGAGAGCCCGAGCGATACGGCACGCAGACGCTCCAGGAGATCATGCACGAGGTGACGAAACGTGCCGATGCGCTCGGCCACGAGACAGAGTGGCGGCAATCCGATCACGAGGGCGAGCTCGTCGGCTGGCTACTCGGAGCGCGCGGCGACGGGTTCGACGTCGTCGTGGTGAATCCCGGCGCACTGACCCACTACTCGTACGCGATCCGCGACGCCATCGAGGCGTCGGGCGTTCCGGCGATCGAGGTCCACATGACCAACATCTACGCCCGCGAGGAGTTCCGGCGGGAGTCCGTGATCTCGCCCGTCTGTCGCGCGACCATCACCGGCGCTGGTGCCGGCGGATATCACCTGGCGCTCGAGGCGCTTCCTTGGATCACGCGCTGAGGCGCGAGCGCCTCGACGAGCGTCTGCGCGAGCTCGGCGTGGACGCGCTCCTCGTCACGCGTCTCCCGAACGTCCGGTACCTCACCGGCTTCACCGGATCGAACGGCCAGCTCGTCGTCGGCGCGAACGAATCAGTGTTCTTCACCGACGGCCGCTACGAGCATCAGTCGTCGAGGGAGGTTCCCGACGTCCGCCGCGAGATCTACTCCGAGACGTTCGCGGAGCGGGCCGCCGCGTGGGGTCGAGCCGCGGGCGTGACGCGCATCGGGTTCGAGGCGGCGGGTCTGACGTACAAGGGTTGGAGCGATCTCCGCGACCGTGTGGCGGGCGCGTTCGAGCTCGTTTCGACCGACGGCGAGGTGGAGCGCCTTCGCGTGGCCAAGGAACGGTCGGAGATCGAGGCGATCGCCCGGGCGCAGGCGTGCGCCGACGAGGCGTTCGATCGCGTGGTCCTCGGCGGAGGGGTTCGTGAAGGCGTCACGGAACGCGGGCTCGCTCGCTCGCTGGAGGAGGCGATGCGTGATGCGGGCGCCGACGACCTGGCATTCGACCCGATCGTCGCGTTCGGCGAGCAGGCGGCCGAGCCACATCACTCTCCGACGGACCGTCCCCTCGCACCTGGCGACGTCGTGAAGCTCGACTTCGGCGCCATCGTCGACGGTTACCACTCCGACATGACGCGCACCGTTGCGTTGGGCGAACCGAGGCCGGAGCTGCGCACGATGCACGATCTCGTCGCGGTGGCACAGCGCCGGGCGATCGAGACCGTTCGCGCCGGTGCGAGGCTCGCGGTCGTCGATCGCGCCGCGCGCGGCGCGATCGACGACGCGGGCTTCGGCGACAGCTTCCCCCACGGACTCGGCCACGGCGTCGGCCTGGAGATCCACGAGGATCCCCGCCTCCGATGGGACGCGGACGGTGAGCTTGCGGAGGGTGCCGTGGTCACGATCGAACCCGGCGTGTACGTTCCGGGCCTCGGCGGCGTCCGGATCGAGGACATGGTGGAGGTGACATCGGACGGCTGCCGCGCGATGCCGCGCTCGACGAGAGAGATGGTGGTCCTGTGAGCGTCTCGACGAACGACCTGAAGAACGGGATGACGCTCGA
>CALGFI010000149.1 GCA_937881155.1 uncultured bacterium
GCGATGCCGCCGATGTCCCCGCGGTGCCGTTGGGGCTGTTCGGCGCGAGCACCGGCGCGGCCGCCGCGCTCGTTGCGTCGACGTTCGACGACGCGAACGTAGGAGCGATCGTTTCACGGGGCGGGCGTCCCGATCTGGCCGGCAACGTGTTGCAACGCGTGACTGCGCCGGTGCTCCTGATCGTCGGCTCGAATGACCCCGACGTTCTCGATCTCAACCGCGCCGCGGCTGAGCGGATCCGCGCCGAGACTCGCGTCGAGGTCGTGCCCGGCGCCACGCACCTCTTCGAGGAGCCCGGCGCGCTGGAGATGGTCTCGGATCTCGCGACGTCCTGGTTCGTTCGGAACCTCGGCGAACGGGTACGGTCGGCGTGATGATCCGTATCGGTACGAGCGGCTGGCAGTACCGGGACTGGCGGGGCGTCCTGTACGACAACGGTCTGCCTCAGGACCGGTGGCTCGAGCGGTACGCAGAGGTGTTCGACGTCGTCGAGGTGAACAACTCCTTCTACCGCCTGCCGGAACGCGCGACGTTCGAGAAGTGGCGCGCCCGCACGCCGAACCGGTTCACGTTCGTCGTCAAGGCCAGCCGGTACCTCACGCACCTGAAGCGACTCAGGGAGGCCGAGGACGGGGTGAAGCTGTTCTGGGAGCGTGCGACGGGCCTCGACTCGAAGCTCGGACCCGTTCTGTTCCAGCTGCCGCCGCGGTTTCCGGCCGACGTCGCGCGGCTTCGTGACTTCGTCTCGTGGCTGCCGCGGGAGATGCGGGCCGCGTTCGAGTTCCGCGATACGTCGTGGCTGAAGGACGAGGTGCTCGGCGTGCTCGACGATGGGGGATACGCGTTGGTCCTCGCCGACCGGCCGGGATTCCGAGGACCGCTCGTCGTGACCGGTGGCTGGTCGTACATCCGGTTCCACCAGGGCACGCGTGTCGGGCCGGACTACCGGAGGAGCAAGCTGCGGCGATGGGCCGAGCGGATCTCGACGCTTCCCGCGCGAGAGGTTTGGGCGTTCTTCAACAACGATCACGGCGGCGCCGCCGTTCGAGACGCGTTGTTCCTGCGGGACCTGCTCGGGCGGAACGAGCAGCGAGTGGCCTGAGCGAGCTAGGCGCCGCCACGAAGTTGTCGAGCCCGGTCCAGCGATTCGTCGATCGCATCCATCACCCTGGCCGTGAGTCCAGCTGCGTCGTCTGAGGCGTCGACCGTGAGCGGAGGGCCGAAGGCGACGGCGACCGTCGTGCGCCAGGGGCGGTTCCAGCGGAGGCCTTGGCGAGGCCATCGATCCTGCGTTCCCCAGATCGCGACCGGTACGACCGGTACGTCGGCCCCGCGCGCGATCCGGCCGACGCCGGTCCGGCCTCGTTGCAGGCCGTCGTCCGGATTCGCGTTGACCCTCCCCTCGGGGAAGATCCCAGCGACCGCGCCGGAGCCAACCGTTCCGACCGCGTCGTCCAGCGCGCGATCGTCTCCCGTGCCGCGGCGGATCGGTATCTGACGAAACAGCCGAAGGATCCATCCGTACGCAAGTCGCTCGAAGAACTCCGCTCCCGTGACGAACCGGGTCATGCGGCGGCGTTCCCGTGCGATCACGACGGCGAGGATCGGGCCGTCCAAGGCGCTGACGTGGTTCGAGGCGACGATCGCCGCGCCGTCCGAAGGGACGTGCCCGGCCCCGACGACTCGGATGCGGAAGAGGGCGCGCGCAACGGGTCCGAGGACGGCGAGCCCGAGACGCCACCACACGTTGAGGTCGCCGGGGCCTCGCATCGCGGCGGATGGTAGCGGGCACGTCAGCTCGGGATGGGTTTGGGCCTCGCTCAATGCCTGGCGTTCCGCCTGCTCCATATACTGCGTGACCCGTGGACGTCAGAGCCTTTGAGCAGCACGCCGCCGGACGCTACGACGAGTTCGTCTCGCTTCTCGAGCGGATGGTCAACGTCGACTGCGGTTCCTTTACAACGGAGGGCGTGAACGACATCGCCGATCTGTGTCAGGCCCGATTCGAGAACGGCGGATGGAGGGTCGAGCGCCGCGACCATCGTCCGGCCGAAGGCGAGGCGCAGCTCGGCGACATGGTCATCGGACGTCTCGATGGAACCGGGCGCACACGCATCCTGATGATCGGTCACATGGACACGGTGTTCGATCCCGGAACCGCCGCGGCCCGGCCGTTTCGCGTCGACGGCGACCGCGCGTTCGGGCCTGGGGTGTCCGACATGAAGGGTGGGCTCCTCACGGGTTTCTTCGCGGTGGAGACGCTGCAGGCGGTGGGGTTCGACGGGTTCGGAAGCATCACGTACATCTGCAACCCGGACGAGGAGATCGGATCTCCCTGGTCGCGAGAGGTGATCCGCGCCGAGGCGACGAACGCCGACGTCGCGTTCGTGCTCGAAGGCGCGAGGGAGAACGGCGACGTGGTCAGCTCACGCAAGGGCGTGACCGACTATCGGATCGAGATCGTCGGTCGGGCCGCGCACGCCGGCGTCGAACCCGAGCGCGGACGGAGCGCGATCCTCGAAGCGGCGTACAAGACGGTTGCCCTCCACGCACTCAACGATCGTTGGCCCGGCGTTACCGTGAACGTCGGCATCGTGGAGGGCGGCACGCGCCCGAACGTCGTGGCCGAGGGTTGCTCGATCCACGTCGACGTCCGCAGCCCTCACGACGACACGCTCGTCCTAGCCGAGTCCGAGGTCGAGCGCATCGCGAACGAACACACGGTTCCCGACGTTGCGGCCACGGTGATCGGCGGCAAGTGGCACCGACCGATGGAGAAACGCGACGGCGGAGCAAGGCTTGCTGCACTCGCCACCGACGTCGCTCGAGAGCTCGGCTTCGAGCTCAGCGACGCGTCGACGGGGGGAGCGTCCGACGCGAACACGACGTCCGCGGCGGGCGTCGCCACGCTCGACGGGCTCGGTCCCATCGGCGGCGACGACCACGGCCCGCGCGAGTGGATCGACGTATCCAGCGTCGTTCCGAGGATATCGTTGCTCGCCGGCCTGGTCTCCAAGCTCGACGATTCCTTCTGACCGATCGGCCGCCGTGGCCTGCCGCTCGCGGGCGTCGACACGACGCTCGGAACGAGGTCGTTCGAAATGCAGTCACTCTCGCGTCGTTACCTTCGACGCGCGGGTGTACTGGCCCGGTGTTCGCCCGCGCACTTGGGCGAGCCGCCACGCGAGCAACTGCACGGGAATGATGGACACGGCCGAGATCAGCGCGCGGTCGAGATAGCCCGTCGCCACGGCGCGCGCGCGCTTCGGCGCCTCCCCGTCGGGCGTCACGACGAGCACGTTCGCGCCGGTGTCGATGAGGTCGGCGGCGAGTCCGAGATCGAGTCGCCGTGTCTCCGGCTCGGTCGCGGTGACGATCGCCGTCATGGACGGCCCGGCGAGCTCCAGCGGACCGTGACGGAACGCGCCGGCTTCGAACGACTCTGCCATGACGCCGGATTCCTTCAGCGTGAGCGCGCCCATCTCGGTCGCGGCGCGCGCCGGGCCGCGGCCGAGGATCACCATCAGCTCACGCCCTCCGTGCCACTCGGCGAGATCGGCTGCGGTGCGTTCGGGATCTTCGAGCAAACGCTCGGCCGAGAGCGCGGCGCCCTCCGCGGCGGTCCGCGTCCGGTCGACGGCCGTGTCGACGCTGTCGCCGGCGAGCAGACGCGCGATCCCCGAAAGGGTCGCCATCGCCGCGGCGAACGTCATCGTCGACGGGCCGACCTCCCTGCCCGCCCACGTGTCGAGCTTGACGTCGGACCGACGGGCGAGGTCGTTGTCGAGGCTATTCGTGATCGAGACCACGAACGGTCTCAGGCGTTGCTTGGCTATCGCGCTGACGAGCTTGACGATCTCGGCGCTCTCGCCCGATTGGCTGACGATCACGACGAGCGTCTTGGCGTTCAGGATCGGCCGGCGGAAGTGCAAGAGCTCGGCGGTGTCGACGAGGAGCGACGAAACCCCTCGGCCCGCCAGGTCGTTCACCGCCGGGTAGCACGCGTCGTACGAGCTCCCCATGCCGGTGAACACGATCGTCGGCGTAACGGATGCGGCCTCGCGAACCCGGTCGAGATGGTCGCGCTGGTCGAGGAGCGCGGCCGCGGCGCGCCGCATCGCGTCCGGCTGGCCGGCGATCTCGGCGAGGAACGGGTCGGAGAATCCGTCGAGTGAACGCATGGCTACCGAGTCTACGTGTCCAGTCGGCGGCGCAATCTGCGCATCGCCATTGTCATCGGCCACTTCGTCGTCCGGCCGCCAGCGCATCGTGCGTCAGCGCACGTCGGACGCGTTCCTTCGTCCGGCTCGGCGCGTCGAGGCGATCGAGCCCCAGCAGCGCGGCTCCGACGACGGGCGGCACCGTCAGCACCGAGACGTTCGCCGCGGGAGCGATCGACCGGACGCCGTCCTCGATCCGCTCGAAGAACGGTCGATAGCCGTTCCGGAAGATGCCGCCTCCCAGGACGACGTCGACGTCGAGCTTCGACATTCGAAGCTTCTTGATCGCGGCGCCGGCCATCCCGGCCACCTCGTCCGCCTGGCGCTCGACGAGGGATCGCGCCACGGGATCACCCTCCGCTGCGACCCGGAACACCACCGGGGCGAGCGTCGCCACCCGCTGCACGCCGATCTGGCCCGAGTACAGCGCCTCCATGACCTGACGAGGTCCGCCCAGCCCGAAGTGCGCCGGAACCGCGGTCGCCAGGGCGGTCCGCTTCCCGCGACCGTCGTGCGCGCGCATCGTGTGCCAGACGGCCTTCTCGCCGAGGTCCGAACCGCCGCCCCAGTCGCCGGCGATCCACCCGAGCGCCGGCAATCGGAAGGTTCGTCCGTCGGGTGCCACTGCCGCGCAGTTCGTGCCGAACCCACAGACGACGCCCACGCCCCACGTTCGATCGGTGCCGGCGCGAAGCACCGCGAACGTGTCGTTGCGAAGCAGCGTGTCGTCGGTCCAGCCTCGCGTTCGGAGCCACTTCAGGATTCGCCGCTCGTCGGCGGAGAGGTCGGCTCCGGCGACGCAGAACACGCCCACGCGCGCGACAGGGCCGCTCGATGGATCGAGTCCCACCGCGTCGAACACCGCGTTGACGGCGGCTTCCAGCCGCTCCAGGTAGTCGGGATCACGGCCGTCGCTGCCGACGGGGGGGACGCGAGCCGAACCGAGCAGCCCGCCGTCGGCCCCGAGGACGACCGCGTCCATCTTCGAGCCGCCGCCGTCGATCGCCAGAACCGCCGCCGGCTTCACGGTAATGCGTCCAGCTCGTCGACGGTAACGAGCGTCGCGCCCGCGCGGGTGAGGCCGTCGACGATCGACGCGATCGCGCCCGACGTGGCGTCTGGCCACGTATGAAGGAGGACGACCGCGCCGTCACCATGTTCGAGCGCGCGAGCGGTCGTGTCGTGGGCGACATCGCTTGCCGTTCGCGACGGCTCCCAGTCCGCCGGTTCGACGTTCCAATGCACGTTCCGATAGCCGATGCCGTCGAGGAGCGAGAGCACGCGCGCGTCGTCATAGCCGTCGCCGAACGGGCAGCGGAACCACGGCTTCGCGTCGGCCCCTGTGATCGTCGCGATCGTGCGCTCGGCATGCCCGACATCTGCCCGAACGCCATCGTCGCTGAGCAACGTCATCCGCGCGTGGAACGCGGAGTGGTTGCCGATCAGGTGGCCTTCGGCCGCGATCCGTCGAGCGATCACCGGCTCGGCTTCAGCCCATCGCGACTGGACGAAGAACGTGCATCGGACGCCGGCCGCCGCGAGCTCGTCGAGGATGCGCCCGGCGTTCGCTTGCGACCACGCCGATCGGTCCGGGTGCTCCGCGTCGAATGTGAGGGCGACGCGTGTCACGCGGGGTCGTTCCCAACGGCGTGTCGCAGCTTGCCGAGCCACGCCGCGAGCGCGGGAACCTGGTACGACGCGTTCAGCCCGCTCGGGTTGGGGAGCACCCAGACGCGAGCGCCGCCGAACGTCTCGTCCTGCGGCCCGAGCTGGGCCTTCGGCCGACCGAACGCGGCGCGGAACGCGCCGATCCCGAGGAAGGCCACGACACGCGGTCGCGCGCGCCTGACCCGCCGCTCGAGCGCGTGCGTGCCCGCCCGCAGCTCGTCACGCGACAGCTCGTCCGCCGTCGCCGTTGCGCTGTCGACGATGTTGGTGACGCCGACCCCGATTTTCAGCAGATCCCGCTCGTCGAACGGCGAGAGGACCCGATCGGTGAACCCGCTCGCGTGCAACGCTTTCCAGAACCGGTTGCCGGGACGTGCGAAGTGGTGTCCGACCGCGCCCGAGTACA